>JBAVQO010000001.1:0-7346 GCA_049694135.1 Gillisia sp.
GGCAGAGGCTACAGCTGCAATGGCTACAAAAAGCGCCAGCCAACTTGCCCTTTCCGGCCGTGGAAGTCGTTTTCGATTTACCTTCAGAAGAAAGTTACCAATCCCGAACAATACCATCACCGAAAGAAATGCGATAGTATACACTCCGGCGAGTTTTGCCAGGTCTCCCTGCGTCACAAAAAGAATGGAGGTACAAAGAATAAAAAACAGGATATAAATTAAATATGAGCTGTTGCGACTGTTCTTCTTCAGTAAAAAATTAGGCAGAATTCTGTCCAGCGCCATTCGTTCCATTAATCCGCCTACTCCTACAAAAGAGGTTAAAACCGCACCGCTAAGTACTAACGCCGCGTCTATACCTATCAAAAGAGAAAGCCAGTTTCCGCCCGAAATATTTCCGAGGAAAGATAACAAAGCATCCTGATTGTTGTTTACTACGTCCATAGGAATGAGTGCGAGGGCCAGGAATGCAATAAGCGGATTAAAAATACTTACCACTATCCACATATTTCTAAGGGTCTTCGGAAAAACGCCGTTTTGCTGTTCTTCCACGTAATTCGCAGAACTCTCAAAACCGCTAATTCCCAGCATTGCGGCAGAGAAACCAAAAAATAAAGCGGCAGAAATAGAGCCGCCTACGGGCATTTTAAAATTGGCGATAAGTGTATCGAAATCGTGAGTAAAAAAATAGTAGATACAGAAACTACATAAAATGGTTAACGAAAGCAGGTGGAATAAGAAAATTCCTATCGCTACTTTCGAGGATTCCCCAATGCCTAAAATCACCAATCCCATAAAGATAAGCAGTAAACCAATGGTTACAGGCAGGATGGGAATAACATCCCAGATGCTGTAGGCGTATTTTACTGCTTCGCTGGCCGAGATTACGGCCGTTGCCATGTACGACAGGACAGTAAGAGAAGCGGCCAGTGAGGCTGTTGATTTTTTAGTGGTGTTTAACAAAGCATTGTAAGCACCTCCATTTAAAGGTAAGGCGCCTACCACTTCGCCATAAATTTTTCTGAAAAGAAATAATACCCCGGCAACCATCAATAGCGATATCCAGGCGTATTGACCTGCATAAAAAATGGCCAGGGCAGAAACATAAAGGCAGGAGGAGCTAATGTCGTTACCGCAGATAGCGGTAGCTTCTAATTCATTCAGTTTTTTTTTTGCCATAATAGAGAATCTCTGGTTTTAAAGATAAATAACAAACCTCAAGAACTGGTATTAAAAATTGTTAAACCTTAGCGATTAAAGGTTGTTACTGTTTTTAAATCCCGATTTTTTCAAAGCTAGGATATAAAAATACTCTTTACAAATCTATTTGCTTTTAGAGGATTTTATAATCGCAATGATCTCACTTTAATAATAAGTATCTTTAAAATCTATTTAGATTCCATTTTTACATTTATTTTTTTAGAGAATTATGAAGGTATTAATTGCCGAAGATGAACTTGCCCTGCAACAATCTATTGCTACCTATTTAGAACGGGATGCAAATATTTGTGAAACTGCTGTTGATTTTGAAGAAGCCTCTTATAAGATATCCCTTTACGAATATGATGTAATTGTATTGGATATCAATCTGAAAAACGGAAGCGGCCTGGAGTTGTTAAAGATGATGAAAAAGAATAATAACCGTGCCGGGGTAATTATAATTTCAGCCAATAACTCCCTCGATGATAAACTGAAGGGGCTGGACCTGGGAGCAGATGATTATATTACGAAGCCTTTTCATCTGGCAGAACTCAATTCGCGCATCAAAGCGGTGATAAGGCGTGGCAAATATGGCGGCAGCGAGTTCATAACGTACAACGAGATAAAAATTGATACCGCCGCCAGAATGCTCTTTATTGATGATGTGCCGGTAGAACTTACCCGCAAAGAATACGATCTTCTTGTATTTTTTATCACCAACGAAGGGCGTGTGCTTTCAAAAGAGATCATTGCCGAGCATTTGTGGGGCGACCACAGCGATATACTCGATAATTTCGATTTTATATATGTCCACATTAATAACCTGCGCAAGAAAATGAAAGAGTTGGGAACGCGTTATATTAAAACGATATATGGAACCGGATATAAATTCACGCAGTATTAGCATGTCTCGTAAAAAAGAAAAAACCAACCTTTTACGCAAAACCTCACGCGTCTTTTTTTTTATAAGCGGTGGATTAATGGTGTTAAGCTCCGTGGTTCTCTACTTTTATATCAGCTATTTTATTGAAAATGAAATGGAAGAAGAGCTGTTTTCACGCAGTTTCCGGATAGAAAATTACCTGAAACAAAAAAATGAACCTATAGAATTTTCTCCTGTTTTCGAGGTGAAAGAAGTGAAAGAACTAAAGTCTGAAACTTTAAAGGACACCGTAATTTTTGATCCTTCTCAGAATGAAAAAGAACGTTTTCGGGAGTTGACTTCTTACGTAAACGTGCACAATAAAAATTACCAGATTATTGTAAGAAGTATGAAGGTTGAGTCTGAAAATATTTCCCTGGCTATTCTCTTCACTTTTGTAGTAATTATTTTAACGATTTTTATATTTCAGTTTTATTTCAGCAAGGTGTGGAATAAAATTTTATGGCGGCCTTTTTTTGCAAATCTACGCCAGATGAAAGATTTTTCTTTGAAATCTGAAAAGCCTATAGAACTTCAGGAAAGTAACATTGTAGAATTTAGCGAGTTAAAAGATGAAATTCAGGAGCTTACCAATAAAGTACTCTCAGATTACAATTTGTTAAAGCAATTTACCGAAGATGTTTCACACGAGCTACAAACGCCGCTGGCCATTATGCAGGCTAAGATCGAAAATTTGCTGAACGACACCGGACTAAAACAAGAACCTTTTAATAACCTGGTCTCTCTTCAAAAAGACATTCAGCGGTTAGCACAACTCAATAAGAAACTGGTGCTTTTAACTAAAATAGATAACCGGCAGTATTTAAATTTCAGAAAGCTGGATTTCGTTGAACTGGTGCTTGAAAATATCAATAACTTTAAGGAAATTACTTCTTCAGAAATATTTTTTAACAACAAGAACAAACTTCAGCTTATAGCAGATCCTCAACTTATTCAGGTTCTCTTTTCCAATTTGCTTTCCAACGCCATTAAATATTGTCCTCCGGGTGGCGAAATAAAGGTTTCTATAGAAGAACGCACTCTTGAGGTTGTAAATTCCGGAGATACTGCTCTTTCCCATTCCGAGAAGCTGTTTACCCGTTTCTATAAAGGAAAAGGAGAAAAATCGGGAACGGGATTAGGACTGGCAATCGTAAATAAGATATGCAATTTGTATAATTATGGTTTGCAGTATGAATTTGAAGACCATCGGCATACGTTTCGCGTATTTTTTAAGGATGCTGAAGTACAGAATTCCTAAACCATTCTACCTGCTGGCTTACTCCTTCAAGAAGAGTGGTTTTAGGATTGTATCCCAGTAATTTTCGTGCTTTTGTAATGTCTGCGTTTGTTTTTAACTGATCGCCACTGCGTGGAGGTAACATCTTAAAAGCAATAGTGGTATTTAGGATTTTTTCAACCGCATATATACCTTCGGCTGTACTGGATTCTGCTTCTGTTCCAATATTGAAGATCTGGTTATTGCAAAGCTCTTCTCTGCCAATTACTTTTTGAATACCTTCAATAATATCACCAACAAAAGTGAAACTGCGCAAATGGTTTTTACTGCCTTCAAAAAGGGGAAATTCTTTATTGTTAAGGCCGCAGTCTATCAGGCGGGTAAAAAGTTTATCGGGCCTTTCTCTTGGGCCATAAACCGAAAAAAGGCGTAAAGAGCAAGCATTTAAGATGCCCAATCTCGCCCGCGAAAGTACCAGTTGTTCTGCGGCCAGTTTGGTAACGCCATAATCTGAGGCGGGTTGAGGTTCTTTGTCTTCAGCATAAGTAGCGCGCAAACCGTAGACCGAAGAGGTACTAATATTCACAAACATTTTAAGATTTTGGAGCTGTTGCGCATATTCCAACAAATTATGCGTGGCTACAAAGTTGTTTTGCTGATAACTTTCGAATGTTGAGTCTTTAGAAATTCCGGGTTGTCCCGCAAAATGAAAAATATAATGTATGTCTGAAGGAAGTATGCGAGAAAGATCTGGAGAACATAAATTGGCGTGTATTACAGAAATGTTTTTTTCAGAAAGGGCAGCGGCATTGGCCTTTTTGAGTTCTATGTTATAATAATCTGAAAAATTGTCTATTCCTATTACTTCATATCCCAGCGAATGCAGCCGCTCACACATATGTGAACCAATAAATCCTGCAGCACCGGTAACTAATATTTTCATCATTGAGAACTAAAAATAATATTGAAAATGTAAAAGTATAAATTGAGGCTCGAAAATACAGGATTGTCAGTAATATTTTCGAATTTTGCCCTCTTTACATGAAGTTAAGATTTTAGCTGTAATTTAACATTTTAAAAATAGACTACCTTTGCAAAAAGTAATGAGTTCTGAGCTTACCATTATTGTACCCGTATACAACGAAGAAGGAAACCTTAAAAGAGTAGAGGAAAAGTTAAGCGAATATATAAAAGTTGCCAGCGTTCCCACAAAAGTGCTCTTTGTAAATGATGGTTCTGCCGACGCCAGCCAGCAAATGATCGAACAGATTTGTAGCGAAAATCCCAATTTTACCTATATTTCTTTTGAAACCAACTGCGGGCTCAGTGCAGCGATAAAAGCGGGTTTCGATCATGTGGAAACCGACTTAACAGGTTATATCGATTCAGATTTACAAACCGATCCCATGGATTTTAATCTTTTACTGGAGCATATTGAAGAAAATGAGCTGGTGACCGGAGTGCGCGTAGACCGAAAAGACGATTTTGTGAAAAATATGTCTTCACGAATTGCCAATGGCATTCGTCGCACTTTTACTCATGACGGAATGGACGACACAGGCTGCCCTCTTAAGATCATAAGAACAGAGTATGCGAAGCAAATTCCTATGTTTAAGGGTCTTCACCGGTTTTTGCCGGCCATGATACTTTTACAGAACGGAAAAATAAAACAAATTCCCGTAAAACATTTTCCCCGAATTGCAGGAACCGGAAAGTATGGCGTCTGGAACAGGATGTTCGGTCCGCTTATGGATTGTTTTGCTTACGTATGGATGAAAAAAAAGTATATTAATTACCGAGTGCAGTCTAAAGGATGAGTCATTGGATGGTTTACGGGATCGGATTCCTGGCGCAGCTGTTATTCTCCGGCCGCTCCATAATTCAGTGGGTTCTTTCTGAAAAAAGCAAAAAAGTTCTTACTCCCACCGGATTTTGGAAAATGAGCTTGCTGGCGTCTTTTCTGATGTTCTTTTATGGGTATTTACGCAGTGATTTCGCCATCATGTTGGGGCAGGCGCTAACCTATTTCATTTATATTCGTAATATTCAGCTACAAAATGAGTGGCAGAAATTTCCCAAAGCCTTCAGAGTTTTTCTTTATATCTTCCCTATTTTAGTTGTAATACAGGGATTCAATAATAATATTTACGATGTAAATCGGCTGTTCCACAACGATGCCATCCCGCAGTGGTTATTGTATCTGGGGATTGCGGCACAATTGATTTTCACACTTCGGTTTGTATATCAGTGGATCTATTCTGAAAGAATCAAGGAATCTACCCTTCCCCTGGGATTTTGGATCCTTAGTTTTTGCGGCTCATTTTTAATTCTGATTTATGCTGTTTTTAGAACCGATCCTGTTTTAATGGCCGGACATATTTTTGGCCTCGTCATGTATAGCCGAAATATGGTATTTATCAGAAGAAAAATCTGAAGTTTAAAGAAAAAAATTACAAGCCAAACTTTTAGAAGATTGTCATGAAAACCAGATTTTACATGCTCTTAGCTCTTGTTTTTATCGTGTTGAATATTGGTTCCGGCAGTTGGGGTCTCACCGAAAGCAGTGAGGCGAGATATGCCGAAATCGGCAGAGAGATGGCGCTATCCGGGGATTATCTGCATCCTAATTTATTGGGCATTCAACATTACCATAAACCTCCTGTTACTTATTACATCACCGCGCTGGGATATAAAATCTTCGGCTATAATGAATTTGCTGCGCGCTTCTTTCTTAGTCTTGCGCTTGTTCTTCAAATATTTCTGGTTTTCAAAATTGGGTTGCTGCTGTTTAAAGACGAAAAAACGGCTTTTGCTTCCGCGTTGATCTATTTTACTTTTCCGGTGGTTTTAATAGCTTCCCGAAATCTTACAACAGATGCCTACCTAACCACTTTTATTATAATGAGCACCTATTTTTGGCTGAAGCGAAAAGGTGGAGGGGCTGTCTTCTGGTTGTATGCTTTTTATGCTGTTTTGGGAATTGCTTTTCTTACCAAGGGTCCGGTGGTGTGGCTTCCGGGCATCGTTTTTATTTTATGCTGGAAAATAATTTATAAGGAGAAAATAAGAATCTCTATCCATACCGTTTTAGGTACTATTTTGTTATTGGCCATCTCTGCTTCCTGGTTTGTGGCAATTATAATAGATATTCCAGATTTGTGGAATTATTTTATTGAAGATCAGATTATAAAACGCTCTGTTGCTGCCGAAAAATTTCATCGTGCAGAACCTTTCTGGTACTACTTTGTACTGGCGCCGCTCATAGGTTTTCCCTGGCTCATTTTCGTGGTCAGCGGCTTGATAAAAAAGTACAAACAGGTGATAAAACCGGAGCCAATCCCGGTTATTTTAACTTTTACATCAGGAATCATTCTGTTGCTTTTTTCCGCTTTTTCGTCGAAACTTATTATGTATATTTTGCCCATGTACTGCTTTGTTGCGCTGCTGGCGGGATATCTGTTGAAATACTTCAGCGATAAAACCCTGAAGATATTTTTGAATACCTATACAGCCCTTTATGCTCTTTTGCTCGCCGGCCTGTTGGTAGCCGGTTATTTTAAGGGTATTCACGTAGATTATCGTTTGGCCATTCCCCTGGCCGCCGCCGCCGTGGCATCTGTTTTTTTTCTGTTCCGGTATTTGCCTCTGGACAGAAGGTATAGGTTGCTGTATCTTGGGTTTTCTTTTAGCTGCAGTCTCATCCTGACCTATGCCATTTTTGGGAAAAACAATCCCGATACCATTAATTCTGTAAAAGAAATCACTTCGTTTTTAAAGCAAAAGAAGCCGGAAATGAAGGAGGTCATGGTTTATGACTACCTGTTGCCGTCGGCCTCTTTTTATCTTCAGAAGAAGATAATAACCATAGAAAACGGAAATTTTAATACGCATCGTGAAACCCGATTTGAAGAAGGAGAAGATTTTAAAAAACATCTTGTAGATGTAAGAAGTGCCGAAGGAATCAGGAAGTTTAAAGCACTTTTA
>JBAVQO010000002.1:0-2460 GCA_049694135.1 Gillisia sp.
AAAGCCGTTATTTTAACTGAAGCGAATTTAAATTCTGAAGAAAAATTCTCTTTAGTAGAAGATTGTCTGGAAAATGATATAAAAGTTTTTAATGCACCATTGGTTTCTTCGTGGGAAGACATGGATAAACCCTTAGCTCAAAAAGTCAAGACACTTCAGATTGAAGATTTATTAGACAGAGAACCTATTGTTCTGGAAAAACAGAACAAAGTTGAACAATTAACCGGTAAAACTATTCTGGTTACAGGCGGGGCTGGCTCTATAGGAAGTGAGATAGTAAGACAGGTGGCCCAGTACAATCCTAAAAAGTTGATTGTGTTGGATCAGGCAGAAACTCCATTGCACAATATTCAGCTTGAAATAGTGTCTAAATTTCCTCAGCTCAATTACAGGTGTGTTATTTGTGACGTTGTAAATAAAAAAAGGCTTGAACTTCTTTTTAAAAATGACCAGATTGATGTTGTATATCATGCGGCTGCCTACAAGCACGTGCCGCTGATGGAAGAAAACCCATCGGAAGCCGTTTTTGTGAATATTTCAGGAACCAAAAATCTGGCTGATCTCTCTGTGAAATACCAGGTGGGTCATTTTGTAATGGTTTCTACAGATAAGGCTGTAAATCCGAGTAACGTGATGGGAGCTTCCAAACGCGCTGCCGAGATGTATGTGCAATCTTTGTTCCATAACCAGGAATCTGCAAATCCCACAAAATTTATTACCACACGTTTCGGAAATGTATTAGGTTCTAATGGTTCTGTAGTGCCATTATTTAGGAAACAGATAGAAAAAGGAGGCCCGGTAACAATTACACATCCGGATATAATACGGTATTTCATGACCATTCCCGAAGCTTGTCAGCTAGTTCTTGAAGCCGGAGCTATGGGAAAAGGGGGTGAGATCTTTGTGTTTGATATGGGAGAACCTGTAAAAATCATGGATCTGGCCATAAAAATGATCAAATTAGCAGGATATATTCCTAATGAGCACATAAAGGTTAAAATCACCGGATTAAGACCAGGAGAAAAACTTTATGAGGAATTGCTAAATGATGAATGTAAAACGTTGCCTACCCATCATAAAAAGATTATGATAGGATTGGATAATGTTCAGAATTACGATAGCATTAATGATAAAGTACAGAAGATCATAAAGTCGGCAGACAAATTGAAGAATGATAAAGTGGTCGCTAAACTAAAGCTTTTAATTCCTGAATTTATAAGTAATAATTCTTCATATCAGAGTTTAGATAAATTGGTGGCGCAGGCTACTTCTAAAACACAACGCAACATACCTGACTAGCTTTTTTAACAGAAATTTATATTTTCGAATTTATTGTTGAATTTTAACCCTCTATATTTGCACTTCAAACAGTCATTATGAAATACATTTTTGTTGTTTTTATACTACTTTTTACCCTTTCAGGGTGTTCTACAAGAAAGGAGATAGTTTACTTTCAGGATCCCCAGGATATTGATCACATGAAAGATTTAATGGAATTTGAACCTACTATAGAGGTAAATGACGTGTTGAATGTAAATGTTTCTTCCATTGATGATGAGGTGGTAAAACCCTTCCAAAAGAATTCCGGGAATCAACAACAAATTGGGGGAGGACAACAAAATCCAACTCTTCGTGGATATTTGGTGGATATAAAAGGAGATATTCAATTCCCGGTTTTAGGTAAAATTCATGTAGCAGGCAAAACGCGAAGTGAACTGGAAGCTTTTTTAACCAAAAAAATTAAAGCGTATGTCACCGATGCTGTTGTGGAAGTAAGATTATTGAATTTTAAGGTCACTGTTTTAGGAGAAGTAGGTTCTCCCGGAGTGATAGATGTAGAAGATGGAAGGATAAGTTTTCCAGAATTAATTGCCAGGGCAGGAGATGTAAAATATACCGGGAAAAGACAAAATATTGTGGTTATTAGGGAAAAAGAGGGGGAAAAAACTATCGGCTATGTAGACTTAACAAGTTCCGATGTTTTTAAGAATCCTTTTTATTACCTAAAGCAGAACGACATTGTTTATGTTGAACCTACATACAAGCAAGTTAAAACGGCCGGGTTTATAACCAGTTATACTGGTCTACTCTCCCTTGGTACTACTATTTTAAGCTTAATAATCCTTTTTACCAGATAATCAATAATGGAAGAACTGCAAGGTCTTACAGAAGAGAAAGAGTCGAATTTCGATTTAAAAGCTGAAATTTATAAATATTTAGCTTACTGGAAATGGTTAGTATTGGGGTTGTTGTTGGGAGGTTCTATAGCGTATTTATATAACCGATATAATATTGCTCAATATCGTTCTGAATCGACCTTAAAAATTTTAAAAGAAGATCAAAATAACATGGCCAGTATGCTTCCTTCAGCATCTGGGGGAAGTTCTATCTTAAAATTTGATAATAATAGTTTAGACAATCAAATCGTAGCTTTGAGATCGAAAAGCCTGGTCAAAAAGG
>JBAVQO010000003.1:0-18234 GCA_049694135.1 Gillisia sp.
GAAACCAAAATCTATAAAACCGATGCGGAAGGAACCATAAAATATAATAAAGAAGAGAGAGAATACCCTATAAATGACAAACCTCTGGATTTTTCTATCACCAAAAACGTAGTAGGAATGTTCTTAGTAGGAGCCTTGATGTTTATCATGTTTGTTTCTTTGGGAAGAAGTTATAAAAAAAGACATCAGCCAAAAGGAATGGGAAGATTTCTTGAGCCGCTTGTGATTTATGTTCGCGACGATATTGCAAAACCAAATATTGGTCCTCATTATAGAAAATATATGGGCTTTCTTTTAACGGTATTCTTTTTTATCTGGTTGTTAAACCTTTTGGGAATGACGCCAATGGGAATGAATATTACCGGGAACATCGCTATCACTTTCGGGTTAGCGATCATCACCTTTATCATCGTGCAGTTTAGCGGGAACAAGCATTACTGGAAACACATTTTCTGGATGCCCGGCGTGCCTGTGCCAATGAAAATTATCCTGATGCCCATCGAAGTGCTGGGGATTTTCACAAAACCCTTTGCTCTTATGATTCGTTTGTTTGCTAACATGACAGCCGGACACGTGGTAATAATGAGTTTACTGGGATTGATCGTGGTGTTTCGGAACTTTTTTGCCGGAACGGCCTTTTTCGGGTTCTCCCTTTTTATAATGGTAATTGAATTATTAGTGGCATTTTTACAGGCGTATATTTTTACCTTGTTAAGTGCTTTATATATAGGAATGGCTGTAGAAGAACACGCCGATCATCCCGATGATCATGGCGATGAAGCACCGGTACTATAGAAATTTTTAAAACAGAAGTAAGTTTAATTTTAAATAGATAGTTATGGAAATTCCAAAAATGGTAGGTGCCGGTCTAATTGTAATTGGAGCTGGTATTGGTCTTGGTTTAATCGGGAAAGGTGCGATGGAAGGTATCGCTCGTCAGCCTGAAGCAACCGGGAAAATACAAACAGCGATGATTATTATCGCCGCGCTACTTGAAGGTATTGCATTTGCTGCACTTTTCGCAGTGTAACAAAAACTAAACAACTCCTGTAACGGTTGGTTGCAGGAGTGTTTTTTAATTAAAACTAATTAAAATCGTATGGATAAGTTATTAAATGATTTTTCTTTTGGGTTGTTTTTTTGGCAGCTGGCGGTGGTTATCGTGCTTATTTTCCTATTAAGAAAATATGCCTGGAAACCTATTTTGGAATCATTAAATTCCCGTGAAGAAGGAATTAAAGATGCATTAGAATCTGCCGACAGAGCCAGAAAAGAAATGCAAAACCTGAAATCTGATAACGAGAAATTATTACAGGAGGCCCGTGCAGACAGAGATGCTTTATTGAAAGAAGCCCGTGAAATGAAAGAAAAAATCATTAACGAAGCCTCTTCAGAAGCTCAGGAAAAAGCCGATAAAATCGTAGCTCAGGCGCAGGTAACCATACAAAATGAAAAAAATGCTGCCATGGCCGACATAAAAAATCAGGTAGCAGGACTTTCTCTTCAAATAGCTGAAAAACTAGTTCGAGAAGAACTTTCAAAAGAAGGGAAACAACGTAGACTGGTAGAAGAAATGTTGGAAGACGTTAGCTTAAAATAATAACAGGATGAAGGGAACTAGGGCAGCACATCGTTACGCGAAAGCAATTCTGGAATTAGCTAAAGAAAGAAATCTGGCAAAGGAAGTAAATACCGATATGGAGACGATTTCGAAATCTCTTATTGGCAGTGCAGAACTTCAGGAATTTTTAAGCAGTCCGGTAATAAAGGCAACAGCAAAAAAAGATGCCTTACAGGAAATATTTAAAGGTGTAAACGCCCTTACTTCCGGAGCGTTGGATATGCTCATAGATAATAATCGTATTGCACTGTTACGAGTGGTAGCTCAAAATTACATGGCTCGTTTTAACGAGATGAATCATGTGCAGCAAGCAACAGTAACTACCGCGATTCCATTAGATGCAGCTCTGGAGCAAAAAATCCTGAACAAAATAAAAGAACTTACCGGGAACGGTGCAACAATTAAAAATATCGTAGATCCTGCCATTATAGGAGGTTTTATCCTTCGAATTGGGGATCTGCAGTACAACGCGAGTGTTGCCAGGAATTTTGCTGCCCTGGGCAGGGAATTCAGGAACAACACGTATATTTCAAAAATATAATCATTAAAAACCGGCATTTTTTGAATGCCAATTTTTTCTAAATAATTATGGCCGAAGTAAATCCAGCTGAAATTTCAGCAATCTTAAAAAAACAACTTTCAGGTTTTGAGGCAAAAGCTTCTTTAGATGAAGTAGGAACCGTGTTAACCGTAGGTGACGGGATTGCCCGAATTTATGGTTTAGCCAATGCTCAATATGGAGAATTGGTGGAATTTGAAAGCGGTTTGGAAGGAATCGTTCTTAACCTTGAAGAAGACAATATAGGAGTTGTTTTATTGGGACCTTCTAAGGAAATTAAAGAAGGATCTGTGGTAAAACGTACTCAGCGTATTGCTTCTATAAAAGTAGGCGAGGGAATTACCGGAAGGGTAATCAATACTCTTGGAACACCTATTGACGGGAAAGGCGCTATTGAAGGAGAAACTTTCGAAATGCCACTTGACCGCAAAGCTCCCGGAGTAATTTATCGTGAGCCCGTAACCGAACCTATGCAAACTGGTATTAAGGCGATCGATGCTATGGTACCGGTGGGTAGAGGCCAACGGGAATTGGTTATTGGTGACCGCCAAACGGGTAAAACCGCGGTGTGTATCGATACCATTTTGAATCAGAAAGAATTTTACGATGCCGGCGAACCGGTATATTGTATTTATGTAGCGATAGGACAAAAAGCGTCTACCGTTGCAGGAATTGCAAAGGTATTGGAAGATAAAGGTGCCTTAGCTTATACCACCATTGTTGCCGCAAATGCATCAGATCCTGCTCCTATGCAGGTATATGCTCCTTTTGCTGGTGCAGCAATAGGTGAATATTTTAGAGATACGGGTCGTCCTGCCCTTATTGTGTATGATGATTTATCTAAACAGGCAGTTGCATACCGTGAGGTGTCTTTATTATTAAGTCGTCCACCGGGACGTGAGGCGTATCCTGGAGACGTTTTCTATCTTCACTCAAGATTATTGGAACGTGCGGCTAAAATTATCAATAATGATAAGATCGCCCAGGGAATGAATGACCTTCCGGATTCTATTAAAGATAAAGTGAAAGGTGGAGGTTCTCTAACTGCGCTTCCTATTATTGAAACTCAGGCTGGTGACGTTTCGGCGTATATTCCTACCAACGTGATTTCGATTACCGATGGGCAGATTTTCTTAACGTCAGATCTGTTTAACTCGGGAGTTCGTCCTGCGATCGACGTGGGTATTTCTGTATCTCGTGTTGGAGGTAATGCCCAGATAAAATCTATGAAAAAGGTTGCCGGTACTCTAAAACTGGATCAGGCACAATACCGCGAACTTGAAGCCTTCGCTAAATTTGGATCAGACCTGGATGCGGCAACAAAAAGCGTGATTGAAAGAGGTAAACGTAACGTAGAGATCTTAAAACAGGCAGAAAACGATCCTTTCGCTGTAGAAGATCAAATCGCTATTATTTTTGCAGGTTCTAAAAACCTTCTGAAAGAGGTTCCTGTAGAGAATGTAAAACAATTCGAAAAAGAATATTTGGAATATCTTAATCTGAATCATCGTGATGCTTTAGATACCCTGAAGTCTGGAAAACTCACCGATGAGGTTACCAATACTCTGACTTCAGCGGCAAAAGAAATTTCATCTAAATTCAAGAAATAATAATTTCTCCCCTTGGGGGAGATTAAGAGGGGCTTATGGCAAACTTAAAAGAATTACGAAGCAGGATTACATCGGTATCTTCTACCATGCAAATTACCAGTGCCATGAAAATGGTATCTGCTGCCAAGTTAAGCAGGGCGCAGGATGCTATTACGGCTATGCGTCCCTATTCTGAAAAGTTAACAGAATTGCTTCAGAGTTTAAGTGCGAATCTTGATGATATCAGCAGTAAATTTGGTGAGCAGCGAGAGGTTAAAAATGTGCTTATTGTAGCTATTTCTTCTAATCGTGGACTTGCAGGAGCATTCAACACCAACATTGTTAAAGGCGTTAGACAACTGGCCAACAATAAATACAACGGTAAGAATGTAGAGGTTTTCGGACTTGGGAAAAAAGCAAACGATGTTCTCAAGAAAACGTTGAACATCAGTGGAAACAACAATGCCATTTACGACGATCTAAATTACGATCATGTAGCTGAAGAAGCTCAAAAGATTATGGATTGGTTCCTGGAAGGAAAGTATGATGAAGTGGTGTTTGTTTACAACCAGTTTGTAAATGCGGCTACCCAGATTGTAACTACCGAGCAATTTTTACCTATTCAGAAAATTGAAGGAGAAGACGCTAAACAAATTGATTATATTTCTGAACCTTCTCAGGAAGAAATTGTAAAAGATCTTATTCCAAAATCTTTAAAAATGCAGCTTTTTAAGGCGATGAGCGATTCCTTAGCTTCAGAACATGGCGCCAGGATGACGGCGATGCACAAAGCTACCGATAACGCCACCGAATTAAGAGATGCTCTTAAGTTGTCTTATAACAAAGCGCGACAGGCATCTATCACCAACGAGATTCTAGAAATTGTTGGAGGAGCAGAAGCGCTGAACAACTAGGCGTAGCGCAGCGGAGCCAAATTTTCACAAAGGAGCGGAAGCTCTGAACAATTAGGCGCAGCAAAGCGGAGCCAAATTTTCACAGGAGCAGAAGCGCTGAACAACTAGTGATGCACCTTTAAATTGTCATACTGAGCCTGTCGAAGTATGAGCCCATTTCATAATAATAAAATCATATAATTTGCCACGAATGCACGAATAAATCTATTCGTGCATTCGTGGTTTTGGGATAATAACAAATACCGGAAGGACCTTCCTGAATTTCTTGGCATTCATTTTGTTTTAATCAACACAATCATAAAAACCATAGTCATGAAGTATGTGTACTTTCTTTTCAGTTCAATTATAATCACAACGCTTTTTGCCGGATGTGCCGGCAATAAAGATCTTCAGGAAAGAGCGCCGGCTAATTTACAACCGGCTTACACGGTTGTTACAGGAGATGGGACCGAACTTTATATTCCTGTGGCATCCATTCAAACCAATCTTGTGAGTCTTGATAGCGTGTACTATAAAGGAAGAAAAGCTGCCTTGCGAAAATCTGATGAAAGAGAGGGCCTTTATGTGGCAAAATTCAACAAAAAGGGAGATATGATCATGAGTTCAAATCCTGCCGATGAATATGGAAACAAAGCTCCCATTCTTGATAAAAAAATGGATTTTGATCTTAAAGATGATGAGGCTGTTCTAATATTTACCCAAAACGGGAAAACCAAATATTACAAGATTTCAGGAATTACTCAAAAATCCTGATTTTGGAAATTTAAAGCAGGCACTAAGGCAAATTTTGCTATTTTATTAGGATATTTATGCTTTAAATAAAACCAACTATTTGAGCAGTTTAAAAAAACTTTTTCAACAGACATTCATTTACGGATTAGCTACCGTTCTGCCCAGAATGTTGAGTTTTTTATTAGTGCCTCTTTACACTGCCGTTCTTCCGGTTAAAGAATATGGTGAGGTTTCTGTCATTTTTTCCTGGATTGTTTTGTTCAATGTCTTTTTGGCTTATGGCATGGAAACCGCCTTTTTTCGCTTTTATCACAAGGAAAAAAATAAAGAACTGGTTATTTCCACCTCCACGATCTCACTCATATTTTCATCTGTAATATTTTTGGTTCTCGCCTATGTATTGAGTCCGAATCTGGCGGAATGGTCGGGAATAAAAACCGAGTATATCAATTACACCATTTCGGTCTTAACTCTCGATGCTTTGGTCATTATTCCCTTTGCGTGGCTAAGAGCCAATGAAAAAGCTACGCGATACGCCGTAGTCAAAATTTTAAACGTGGCGGTTAATCTTGTTTTAAACACTTTTTTTCTTTTGCTGCTTCCGAAGCTGGCCGCTTCTTCTACTGGCTTTTTCCACAGTTTGTATTTTCCCGAGGATAAGATCATTTACATTTTTATTTCCATGGCTATTGCCAGCGCCTTTACCTTTTTGCTCATGTCGCCGTTTTACCTTAAAATAGGTTATAAGTTCAGTAAAGGTCTATGGAAGGAAATGATGGTGTATGCTTATCCCGTTCTTTTTGCGGGAATTGCTTTTGCCATAAATGAAACTTTCGACAGGATTCTTCTGGACTGGTTGTTGCCTGCGGGAATCGCAGAAACCGATATCGGAGCCTATACTGCCTGTTACAAACTGGCAATCTT
Organism: Gillisia sp.; assembly: GCA_049694135.1. GTDB lineage: Bacteria > Bacteroidota > Bacteroidia > Flavobacteriales > Flavobacteriaceae > Gillisia. Next base: position 6,340 of record JBAVQO010000003.1, read on the forward strand.
TATGACGCTGTTTGCCACTGCTTTCAGAATGGGGATTGAACCCTTCTTTTTTAGTCATGCTTCTAACAAAAATGCGCCGGAAACCTATGCTCTAATCACCCGATATTTTGTGGCTTTTGGTTCTGTAATCCTTTTAACCGTGGTGGTTTTTTCAGACCTTCTGAAGTTGTTGATTATTAGAAACAGCGATTATTGGCAGGCAATGAAAATTGTTCCCCTTATTTTGCTCGCGAATTTGTGCCTGGGAATCTACCATAACCTGTCGGTCTGGTATAAAATAACCGATCGCACAAAATTTGGCGCTTACATTTCTTTGGCAGGAGCCGCAATCACGCTCGGACTTAACTTCCTGCTTATTCCTGAAATAAGTTATATGGGATCTGCTATTGCCACGGTGGCGGCTTATGGTTCTATGATGTTGCTCTCCTTTTACCTGGGACAGAAATATTACCCAATTCCGTACGATCTCGAAAAAATTGGAACATATCTTGTTCTGTCTGTAGTGCTTTCGGCGATCTGCTTTTATGTTTTCAGAAATAACTATTATATACGGATCGCACTTTGGATAGCTTTTTTAATTTTAATTTTTAGTCTCGAAAAAAGGGCAATAAAACAACTAATTTTTAGAAAATGACAGTAAAAATCATTAATAAATCTCAGCATAAATTACCTCATTACGAGTCGGATGCTTCGGCAGGAATGGACCTTCGCGCCAATATTTCTGAAGCGGTTACGTTAAAACCTTTAGACCGTGCAATAGTAAAAACAGGCCTTTTCATTGAATTACCTATTGGACATGAAGCACAGGTGCGGCCCCGAAGCGGGCTGGCGGCGAAAAAAGGTATTACCGTACTAAATTCTCCCGGCACTATTGATGCCGATTACCGGGGAGAAATTGGTGTGATTCTGGTAAATCTTTCCAATGAAGAATTTACCGTAGAAAATGGGGACCGGATTGCCCAGCTGGTAATCGCTAAACACGAACATATTGCCTGGAAAGAAGTGGAAGTTTTGGAAGAAACTTCGCGAGGTGCAGGCGGTTTTGGCAGCACCGGAAGCAAATAAAATAAACGAAGTTAAACATGTTCTGAAAAAATAAAAGATTCAAAGAAATTTTCAGAAAGATTAGAAAGAAAGAAATATGAAGATCATAGTACCTATGGCCGGTCGCGGCTCCAGATTACGTCCACATACATTAACGGTTCCAAAACCTTTGATTCCCATTGCAGGAAAACCTATTGTTCATCGCCTGGTGGAAGACATTGCAAAGGTCCTGGACGAAAAAATAGATGAAGTGGCCTTTATTATCGGGGCTGATTTTGGTGAAAAAGTGGAAAATGACCTGAAGGAGATCGCCAAAAAAATGAATGCCAAAGGAACCATTTATTACCAGGATAAACCTTTAGGAACAGGCCATGCGATAATGTGCGCAAAAGAATCACTGCAGGGACCTGCCGTGATCGCTTACGCAGATACTCTTTTTAAAGCCGATTTCACGCTCAATAAAGACGCAGATGCCGTAATTTGGGTAAAACAGGTAGAAAACCCTTCCGCTTACGGAGTGGTTAAACTGAATGATAAAAAGGAGATTACCGATTTGGTAGAAAAACCACAGGAATTCGTTTCTGATCTTGCTGTAATTGGAATATATTATTTTAAAGATGTTGCGGTTCTAAAAAATGAACTTCAGAAGGTGCTCGATAAAAATATCATTCGCGGCGGGGAATACCAGATCAACGACGGGATTGAAGCCATGAAGAAAAACGGCGCCAGATTTGTGCCCGGAAAGGTAGACGAATGGATGGATTGCGGAAACAAAAATGTTACGGTAGAAACCAATTCGCGAATGTTGAAATTCCTTCATAACGATGGCGAAAAATTGATTTCAGATTCTGTGAAGATCATCAATTCAGAAATCACCGAACCCTGTTTTATAGGTGAAAATGTTCAGCTTAAAAATGCTAAAATAGGCCCGAATGTTTCCATAGGAAATGGTTGTAAAATTTCAGATTCCACCATTAAAAATAGTCTTATTCAGAATGAAACGGAGGTGAGAAATGCCGATTTAAACAATGCCATGATTGGCAGCTATGCACGATTCGATGGAAATTTTACAGAAATAAGCATCGGCGATTATTCGGTATTGGAATAGATTGTAAAGAAACCTGAGGAGAAAAAATGTAAATGAAAAACGCTTTTTTAATATCTGCTTTCTGTGTGCTTGGAGCGATTTCATCAACGGGAAACGCCCAGGTGGAGAATTCTTTTCAGGAGGTGAATAAAGACGATCTCGGAGAGGTGAGCGATGCATTTCAGGAGCATTTTTTTGAAGCGCTGAAACAAAAGGCAATAGAGAATTATGAGAAGGCGCTGGCCGAATTAAAGGAATGTCAAAAACTGCAACCCGACAAAGCTGTTGTTTATTTCGAGTTGGGCCAGACCTATTTAAAGCTGAAAAAGACAGAGGAGGCTATTTCCAGTTTTCAGCAATCGAATCGGTTGGAGCCTAACCGGCAATGGACGCTGGTTGCGTTGTTAAATGCCTATTACGCCAATAAAAATTACGAGGATGCCATTCTGGTCGCGAAGAAATTAGTGGAATTTGACACGAGCTATAACGATTATCTGGCAAAAATTTACCTGGAAACAAGGAAATACGACGAGCTGTTAAGTTTGCTGGATCAGTTAGACGCTAAATTGGGAATTAATCAGTACCGCAATGGTCTTAGGCAGGAGGTCTATGCTCTTACTCATAATCCTGAAGGCGAAATTGAGACTCTGAAACAGGCTATTGAAGCAGATCCAGGGTTGGAGAAAAATTACTTAAAGCTGATTTTTCTTTACAGTGATCAGGGAATGGAAGATAAAGCTTTTGAAGCGGCTAAAGAGATGAAGACAAAATTCCCTACTTCAAAAGTAGTAGACCTGGCGTTGTACAAGTTTTACCTGGAGGACGGAAACATGGAGGAAGCCTTAAAATCTATAAAAACTGTTTTAAAGGCCGAAGAAATAGATACGAACTCAAAATTCAAACTTATTAATGATTTTTTGATGTTTGTAAACCAACATCCGCAGTACGAAAATGAATTAAAGCAGATAGCGGCCATTTTTTCTGAACAGGAGAATGCGCCCCGGGTTTTTAAGAAGTTAGGGGAATATTACTCTTCAAAGAATGAAAAAGAGCAGGCACTTAAATATTTTGAACTTGGGCTCCAAAATAATTCTGATTATCAGCTATATCAACAAACGCTTGTGCTGGAGTTAGAGCTGGGGAAGAATCAAAAAACCGTGGAGCTAAGCAAGAAAGCTCTCGAAATCTTTCCGGCGCAGGCACAGTTGTATTTATTCCAGGGAACAGCCTTAAATAAATTACAACAGTATAAAGAAGCCGAAGATATACTTACATTTGGTCTCGATTATCTGCCGGCGGATAACTCTATGGGGCAGGAATTTTACATTCAACTTGCCCAGGCCAGCAGGGGGCTGGGCAATGAGAAAAAGGCAGCAGAATACGAAAAAAAGCAGAAGGAATTTAGTAAAAACGAAGATTGATGTTTAGAAAAACAATGGGAATGTTGGCGTTATGTGTTGTTTTGGTTTCCTGCGGGAGCAAAAAAAGAGCAACCAGAATAGAAGACGCCGCAACTGCAAAAGTGATAAATAAGCATGAGGCAAGTCTTCCTGATTTTAAGACGCTTAACGGGCGGTTAAAAATAAAATATCAGGATGAGAATACCTCTCAGGGTGTAAGTGTGAGTTTCCGAATGAAAAAAGACAGTGCTATCTGGATCAGTGCTCAGGTGCTGGGAATTCCTCTTGCCAAGGCACTTATCACCCAAAAACGAGTAAGCTATTATGAAAAAATAGGAAAAACCTATTTTGACGGAGATTTTAGCCTGGTAAGCAAATGGTTGGGAACTCCTTTGAATTATGAAAAACTGCAAAATTTATTGTTGGGGCAGGCCGTTTATAATTTAAGGGAAGATTCTTATAAATTAACAGAATCCACAAGAGGCTATCAATTAACACCATCGAACGAACTGGAGGCCATAAAAAAAATGTTTCTTATAGATCCTCAGAATTTTCGTGCTATGGCGCAGCAATTAACACAGAAAAAAGAAAATCGCGGAGTAACGGTAACCTATTCAGGCTACCAACAGGTGGATCAACAACTTTTTCCTGAAGAAATTCATATCATTGCCAATGAAAAAGGGATGGGTACTCAGATAGATATCGATTTTAGAACGATTGATCTAAATGGGCCAGTTAGTTTTCCTTTTAATATTCCGGATGGATACGATAAAATTGAAGTTGAATAATGAGCATTAACAATTCCCGATTCCCTCTTTTAATGCTACTTCTTCTGCTTATGGGAAGTATAAAATGTTTTTCTCAAAGCACCAGAGAAGAACTGGAAAAACGCCGCCTCGAATTGCGGGAAGAGATTCGAACCATCAATACTCTTAGAAGCAGCAATAAGAAAAAGGAAAAATCGGTTTTAACGGAGGTGGAAGACCTGGATCGGCAAATTAATACAACTCAAAACCTGATTCGGGTGACCAATCAGCAGGCAAACCTGCTTACTCGCGATATTAATTCCAATACCAATAAAATTCAGCAGCTAAGAAAGGAATTGTCGGCCTTAAAGGACGATTATGGTAAGATGATTCGTAAATCCTATAAAAGCCGCTCTCAACAAAGCAGGATAATGTTCCTGCTGTCGTCTAACAGTTTTTTACAGGCTTATAAAAGGCTTCAATATATGAAGCAGTATGCGAATTATAGAAAAAAGCAGGGAGATGAGATTAAACAGCGTTCGGCAGAATTACAGCAATTGAATGAAGGCCTGCTGAAGCAGAAAAGAATGAAGGAGAAACTGATCGCCGAAAACAGGCAAACTAAGCAACAATTAGAGAAAACAAAACAGTCGCAGCAGGTTTTAATAAAAAGTATCCGCAAAAAAGAAGGTGTTTTTGCAGCACAGATACGAAAAAAACAACAGGAAGTAAATTCTATAGATAAGAAGATCGATGAGATCATTCGTGCTTCGATCGCCAAAACCAATAAAGAAAACGGGTCTTCGTCGAGAGATACCTACGAGCTTACGCCGGAAGCCAAAGCGCTGGCGGCGAATTTTGCCAGCAACAAAGGCAAACTTCCCTGGCCGGTAAAATCAGGCATCGTGGTAATGCGTTTTGGGAAACAGCCCCATCCCATCATCAAGAATCTAACCGTAAACAGCAACGGCGTGCGAATTGAAACAGAAAGAGGCGCTAGTGCGCGATCTGTTTTTGCCGGGACCGTAAGCGAAGTTCAGGCAGTTCCAGGGGCTAACAAGGCGGTAATGGTACGCCATGGAGATTATCTTACCATTTACAACAACCTCTCGAAAGTGTATGTGCAACGAGGCGATGTGGTGTCTCTTGGGCAGGAGCTTGGCGAAATCGCCATTAACGGTACCACGGGAAAAACCACTTTGTATTTTCTTATTTATAAAAATATGCAAAAAATGGATCCGGCAGACTGGATTCTAAGAATGTGAGTTATGCAGGAATTCAGATACTCTTTTAAATACTCGCTGTTACTGGTTCTGCTGGTTTTTACTTCTATTCCGTTGTATTATTTTCTTAAAGGCGAAGAGTGGCATTACCTGGCGTTATATCCGGTGGCCTTTTTTGTTGTTATCTTGAATCAATTTTTTACTCGTTATTATTTAGATGAAGAAAAACTGGTGGTAAAAGACCTTTTTCATAAAAAGGAAATCCGTCTGGAAGAAGTTCGAAAAGTTCAGAAACTGGAAATGAACTGGTTTCACTGTTTTCTTTCGGGAAGACCTAAAACTTCTATTCGTTTGGTCTATAAAAAATTTGAAGATCAGGAGGTTTTTCCAGCAAACACCGATAAATTCTTAGACACTTTAGAAAACCGAATTTCTCCGGAGGCGCTGTAAAATGTTCTTAATTCTTTTTAATAGAATGGGATAAATAAACTAATTTTCGAACAACGCTTTGAGTTCTGTGGCTTCTGAGGGTTTCATTTTTCCTGCCAATACAAGGCTTAGTTGCTTTCTTCTAAGAGCAGCAGCAAATCTCTCTTTTTCAAGTTCGGTTTCCGGTTCGAGAGGAGGAACATTAATAGGGGCACCGGTTTCATCTACAGCAACAAAGGTATAAATAGCTTCGTTGGCTTTGGTTCTCTTTCCGCTCTCGCGGTCCTCTACCCAGACATCTATAAAAATTTCCATAGAACTTTTAAAGGCACGGGAAACGGCGGCTTCTACGGTAACAACACTTCCCAACGGAATGGCTTTATTGAAGGCCACATGATTTACCGAAGCCGTAACAACGATTCGGCGACTATGCCTGCGTGCAGCGATACTGGCTGCACGATCCATTCGGGCCAGGAGTTCTCCCCCAAACAGATTGTTAAGCGGATTGGTTTCACTGGGTAAAACAAGGTCTGTAAGTATAGTTCGGGATTCTTTAGGGAACTTGGCCTCCATAATTTTAATTTTGGGCAAAGTTACACCTCAATCTTCCGTGAGACAAGTTAATGAAGTATTAAAGTTCCTGAATTAAAAGCCAGGCTCCTTCGTTTTCTGGTTTTACCTGTCGCAGCATCTTCAAGGCTTCAGCCCTGGTCTTAAAACTGCTGTAAACCACCTGATGTAGGCCATATTTGTTGGCACCTATGTAGCGGGCTTTAAAACCTTCTGCACGAAGTTCGGCTACCTTCTCGTGGGCATTTTCTTCGATCCTGAATGCCCCGGCCACCACGTGATAATTTCCGCTTTGATTGGAAACAGTAAGGGTGATTTCCGGCAGCGGATTATCTACCACAAAAGTTGCCTCCTGAATTTTTTGCTGTAGTTGAGACTGTGCAGCACGTTGTTCGGCAATATTATGTTGGCTCACACTATTGCTGTAAATATTAAGTCCCACCAATCCTGAAAGTCCTATGGCTAAAATTCCGATAGCGGCATATTTTAAATACGCGCGATTGTTTCTTCTCTCTGGTGTAAACAGGAATGCAGCTTTCTCTTCCAGTTCCTGTGTTTCCTTTTTGAAAACTTCTCTTTTTACTTCAATGGCCGGAATATTTTGTAATCCGAAGGCACTGGTGAGGTAGTTGTGTTGATCAACAGGTTCAAATTGAATATTTCCTTCTTCAGAAAGAAAAAGTGCTCCGATATTTCCCAGCGAAAATTTTTCTTTTTTCTGAAGTTTTTCATTCAGTTCTTCTACAAAAGCATCTATTTTATAAACCGCTGCAGGGTAAGGGATATCCAGGGATTCTGCTATGTAATTCGCCAAAAGCCCGTCATTCTTTTTAAGTTGAGAATTAAAAGAAATAGTTTTTTTGGGAGGAAAGAATTTATGGGCGTTGGTATCTAAATAAGCCGATTCTTTCTGTGTTAAAAATGCACCAAATCCCGGAAGGATTACACATTCGTATCGGTACAATAGGTCGGAGATGTGATTTTCTATGGTCATTAAAACAAAAGTAAGGTTTTATAGAGTGTCATAAAATTACCTAAACATATCTTATTAACAAATCTTTTTTTAGCTAAATTTAATTATCTTATCAAAGTCTTATCAACTGATAATGAGCGAGTAAGTTAGAACCAAAAAACGTTAGCAGGAATTTTTATGTATGGAAAAAAAAGAACTTTTATACCTGCTGGCTTTACAAAACGTCCCAAATCTCGGGGATAGTACTGCCAAAAAACTCCTCAGGCATTTAGGTTCTGCGGAAGAAATCTTTAAGACAAGGCAAGACAAAATTCTGAAGATTCCGGGAATTGGAAAGATTAAATCTTCCGGCCTATTTGTCCCCAATCTTCTGAAAGAAGCCGAAAAAGAACTCGAATTCATCACAAAAAATGGAATTGAAGTACACTTTTTCAAAGATCCATCTTATCCCGAAAAACTTAAACATTGTGCCGATGGTCCTTTTTTGTTGTTTTCCAAAGGGATTATTCAACTCGAAAACCGTAAGATAATAAGTGTGGTGGGAACCCGGAAAATAACTGCTCAGGGAGCTACTTTTTGTGAAAAATTGATTGAAGAACTCGCTGTTTTTAATCCGGTAATTGTTTCGGGATTTGCTTATGGAGTAGATATTACTGCGCAAAAGGCAGCACTCAAGAACAATTTACAGACCATTGGTTGTCTTGCTCATGGACTAAATCAGATCTATCCCAGGGTACATGCAAAATATGCCAAAGAAGTGGAGGCCAATGGAGGTTTCTTTACCGATTTCTGGAGTCATAAAGAATTCGATCGCAATAATTTTTTGAAAAGAAACAGGATTATTGCGGGTTTGAGTGAAGCCACAGTGGTTATAGAAAGCGCTGAAAAAGGAGGCTCTCTGGTAACTGCAGATATCGCGAATTCTTACAACCGCGAAGTTTTTGCCGTTCCGGGAAGACCTACCGACTCTCAGAGTCAGGGGTGCAACGACCTTATAAAAAGTCAGCAGGCCCACCTGTTGTCTGGTGCGGCAGATCTAATTTATATTCTAAACTGGAATACGCCCGAACCGTCAAAAAATATTCAGAAGCAGTTGTTTGTAGAGCTCAATCTTCAGGAGCAAAAGGTCTTCGATTATTTAAAAGAACAAGGAAGGCAACAATTGGATATCATCGCATTACGTTGTGATCTTCCGACCTTTAAAACCGCAGGAATTTTGCTGGAAATGGAATTAAAGGGAGCTGTTCGGCCACTGCCGGGAAAACTTTTTGAAGCTATTTAATATCCTAATTTGGTGCGAACCCTTGCCAGTACCTGGTTAGCCATAACGCGAGCTTTTTCTGCACCGGCTTCCAGGACGCGATCTATTTCGGTGGGATTTTCCATAAAATAGTTATATTTTTCGCGTTCTTCTTTAAAATTCTCTGCGAGCAGTTCAAAAAGCGCCTGTTTGGCGTGGCCATATCCATAATTTCCCCCTTCATAATTCCTTCGCATTTGGGCCACCTGTTCTTTAGTTCCTAAAAGTCTGTAGAGTGCGAACACATTACAGGTGTCCGGATCTTTTGGCTCTTCTAGAGGAGTGCTGTCAGTCTGGATGCTCATTATTTGTTTTCGCAACTTTTTGTCGGTCACAAAAAGGTTGATCGTATTGCCTTTAGATTTGCTCATTTTAGCCCCGTCGGTGCCGGGGATATACTTTGTGTCTTCCTGTATTTTAGCTTCAGGAATTACAAAAGTTTCTCCCATTTGTGTGTGGAAACGTGCTGCTACATCGCGAGTCATTTCTATGTGCTGTAACTGGTCTTTTCCAACAGGAACGATCTGGGCATCGTAAAGCAAAATATCGGCTGCCATTAGCATGGGATAAGTAAAGAGTCCGGCATTAATATCTTCCAGCCGCTCTGCCTTATCTTTAAAACTATGCGCAAGCGTAAGACGCTGATAAGGAAAGAAACAGCTTAAATACCAGGTGAGTTCTGTTACCTGGGGAATGTCGCTTTGTCTGTAAAAAACAGTTTTTTCGGTGTCTAACCCGAAGGCCAGCCAGGTTGCGGCGGTAGAGTAGGTGTTTTCTTTTAAAACTTCAGCGTTTTTTATCTGGGTAAGGGAATGAAGATTTGCAATAAACAAATAAGAATCATTTTCTGGAGTATTTGCCATTTCAATAGCAGGAATAATCGCTCCCAGTAAATTTCCTAAATGTGGTGTACCTGTACTCTGTACCCCGGTAAGTATTCTGGCCATGCTGTTTTTTAAATTTTTACAAAGGTACTTCTTTTGTTCAATTCCCTTAATTCATTTTAGTATTTTTGGAAGATATGAAAATCATCAAGGCATTTTTTACAGCTCTTTGGAGGGTTTGGTTTTATATACTTTTGGGGTTGCCTATAATTGTCATGTTGCCGTTTCTTATTTTGTTCACCTCTTCAGAAAAGTTTTATCCTCAATATTTCTTCTGTGCCAGGATTTGGGCCTTTACTATTTTATACGGAATGGGCTTTTTTCCGAAGAAGATCTCTGAGGCACAACTTTCGCCTGGCAAAAGCTACATGTTTGTAGCCAACCATACTTCCATTACAGATATAATGCTCATGCTCGCGGTAGTAAACCACCCCTTTGTTTTTGTGGGAAAACAAGAACTGGCCAGGATTCCTCTTTTCGGATTTTTTTACAGGCGCACTTGCATCCTGGTGGACAGGAATTCCCAGAAGAGCAGATTACAGGTTTTTGAAGAAGCGCAGCGACGCCTGAAGCAGGGCAACAGTATGTGCATTTTTCCTGAAGGTGGAGTTCCCGACGATAAATCACTCCTGCTAAGTCCTTTTAAAGACGGTGCATTTCGTCTTGCCATAGATCACCAAATTCCTATCGTGCCTATTACCTTTCACGATAATAAAAAGCGTTTTTCCTATTCCTTTTTGTCAGGAAGTCCGGGCGAAATGCGGGCAAAGGTGCATAACCCCATCTCTACAAAGGGTAAAACACAGCTTCAAAAAAGGGAGATTAAAAATGAAGTGTATGAAATTCTACGCGGGGAATTAAAAAATCCTTCCTTGTAAAGGAAGAACAGTTGCTTTAGAATTTAAAGCTAAATCCGGAATACACCCCAAAATAGTAAGGATTCAACGTTCCGGTGGTATTTCCACTAAAGGTGTTGAGCTGGTATTTTAGAATGGGCTCAAGATTGAACTGAAATTGAGGCGAAATATTATAATCTATTCCCACCCCAAGGTTCGTGGTAAAACTCACATTGTTTAGGTTGTTTGCCTGGCCGAGGGTAGTTGAGAAATTATCGGAATTAAGAGAAATCGTGTTTTCGTCCAGGAATAAAGTACTTCCACCTCCAATAATATTTATCCCGAATTTTTTATCGATCAACACATATTCAACTTCCAGAGGCACTTCAATAAATCCAAGTTTCTGCTTTAGAAAGCCGGAAGCCGGAGCGGCCAGGCTGGACCTGTTGAATTCTGTAGAAGCCTGCAAATTGCTAAAGCGACTTACACTTCGGTTTTCAATCTTATAATTAGGAGCGTTCCCGCCATAATCTATCCCGCTGAGGGCAGCCGGGTTAACAGCGGCTGTAAAGGCAATGTTATTGGTATTGTAGCTCATTCCCACTTTGGTAACTCCCGAACGAATCCTTACTTTTTCTGAAATCTTGTAAGCGAAATTAATTCCGTAGGCCATAGAGACCTCGCCGTCGCTGCTGCTGTGGGCAAACTGAGCATCTATAGAGCTGCCATTGCCGAAGTTATCGTAATAAATGGGAGCGGCAACCGTACTTATTTTAATTCTTTTTTCTGAAGAAATATCGGAAACTTCAGGAGACTTTTTATCAGGATTGGTTACAGGGAGATCCCGACGATTCTGTGTATTCTTCGTTTTTTTTTCAGAAGGTAGTTCGTCCCGTTTCTTATTTGCTGCAATTCTTTCTGACAAATTTATGACGTCCGAAATTTCCATGTTAGGGATAGAATTTTCAGCAATCAGACGGTTGTTGCGTTCGGCAGAAAGCAGTTCCTGTTTTCTTTTGTTCTGTGTATCCTGCATCAGGGTTTGTAAAACCATAGAGGAGCGAATCATTTTTTGAGTATAGGCGGGTGAGGCCAGGGTAAATTCCCCCAATGTTTCCTCGTTGGAATTAAAAGCAGTCTGGGCAGGTTTTGCTGTAGTGGCAGGTTTAAAAAGGTTGTTGGCAATATTTAGCAGAAGGGCGATAAGAGCCGCCACTCCTGCGATTTTGTACCACATAGGAATCGCCGATTTGCGGCGTTTTTTTTCCTGCAGTTTAGAAGAAATATGCTGCCAGGCTTCCTCGCGGGGAGTAGCCTCGAAATCCTTGAATTTCTCCTGAAACAGCCTGTCTATTTGCTTTCTTTCTTCCATTCTATGAAGATCGGGCCGCTTTATTTGGTTG
>JBAVQO010000004.1:0-5616 GCA_049694135.1 Gillisia sp.
CAGTCTAAAGCAGAATCTCCACCACCTGCAATCACCACAGTTTTTCCACGGTAAACTTCAGGATCCTTAATGATGTAAGACACGCCTTTATCTTCATATTTTGAAATGGACGGAATTGGGGGTTTTCTAGGTTCGAAACTTCCCAGCCCTCCTGCAATTACCACGATGGGAGCGTGATGTTTGGTTCCTTTTGAAGTGGTTACCACAAAGGTTTCATCTTCCAACTTCTCTAAAGTTTCGGCCCTTTCTCCCAACGTAAAGCCAGGACTAAAAGGTTTAATCTGTTCCATTAAATTAGTAACGAGATCGCCTGCCAACACCTCCGGGAAACCGGGAATATCGTAAATGGGTTTTTTAGGATATATTTCAGAGCATTGGCCTCCAGGTTGAGGTAATGCATCGATTAAATGGCATTTCAATTTCAATAAACCGGCTTCGAATACAGTGAAAAGTCCCGTGGGACCTGCACCGATTATTAGAATATCTGTTTCAATCATTCTTTTTCAATTTAATCTGATAAGCAACTCCCGTCGTTACTTTTCAATATTAACCACTTTTTCTACCTGTGGCGCATATTTTTTTATAGTCATTTCCACTCCCGATTTTAGGGTCATTTGATTTACATGACATCCTACACAGGCTCCTTCCAGCTGCACCTTTACCAAACGGTCATTTTCTTCGATAGACACCAGGGAGATATTACCGCCATCACTTTGTAAAAAAGGGCGGATTTCTGCCAGCGCCTTTTCTACATTCAACCTAACTTCTTCGCTGTTCATTTAATGTTTTTTTACGGCGCTACATCCCGCCATGGTAGTAATTTTTATGGCCTCTGTCGGGGGCAGGCTTTTGTTTCGATCTACTGTTTCCTGAACCACATTCTGAGTAATTTTTTCGAAGGCTTCCTCTAAAGGTGTAGCGGCTTGCAAGGCTGCAGGTCGGCCGATATCGCCAGCTTCACGAATGCTCTGCACCAGGGGAATTTCTCCCAGGAACGGCACCTGTAGATCTTCAGCAAGATTTTTGGCACCAGATTTTCCGAAGATATAATATTTGTTTTCGGGCAATTCTTCCGGGGTAAAAAAGGCCATATTTTCAATGATTCCTAAAACAGGAACATTAATACTTTCCTGCTGAAACATCGCTACTCCTTTACGAGCATCGGCCAGCGCCACGTTCTGAGGCGTGCTTACAATCACCGCACCGGTTATGGGAAGAGATTGCATTATAGAAAGGTGAATATCGCCGGTACCCGGAGGTAAATCTATCAGCAGAAAGTCTAACTCTCCCCAGGCGGCATCAAAAATAATTTGATTTAAAGCTTTTGCAGCCATGGGCCCCCTCCAAACTACTGCCTGATTAGGTTTTGTGAAAAAGCCGATAGACAGAAGTTTTACTCCATAATTTTCTACCGGTTTCATTTTAGATTTACCGTCTACGTTTACAGAAAGAGGTCTTGCGGCTTCCACATCCAGCATCATAGGCATGGAAGGCCCATAAATATCAGCATCCAGCAAACCCACTTTAAAGCCCATTTTTGCCAGGCTCACCGCCAGGTTTGCCGTTACGGTAGATTTCCCTACGCCTCCTTTTCCTGAAGCAACCGCGATAATATTTGAAATTCCCGGAATAGCTTTTCCTTTTATCTCAGGCTTTTTTTCGGGAGCTTCTACCCGAATATTTACTTTCACTTTTGCTTTGGCGTACACCTTTTCGTGAATCGTTTTCAAAATATCAACTTCGGCTCTTTTTTTGATATGAAGTGCCGGTGTATTTAGTAAAAGATCTATAACTACCTCATCCCCGAAAGTCATTACATTTTGTACCGCACCACTCTCCACCATATTAGCTCCTTCTCCTGCAATGGTAATGGTTTTTAACGCTTCAAGGATATCTTTTCTTTCTAATTTCATCTGAATCCAGTTCTTTTTTAACCTCTTATGTAGATTGATTCTAAAATGCAAATATAAATGTAATACGCAAGAAAACGAAGAAATATGCTATAATTGATTGATTATATAATAGGCAGTAATTATGGATCAGAAGCTAAAAATCTCCTTTCCGCTTACAGTTCCAGATTCGGATCCCAGAAGACTTTTTGAAAGTTCTGCACTTTGTCTTCCTTCACTTTTATGCCTTCCGATTCTAAGAGATTTTTCATAGCATTGGAATCTCCGAAATGGTGTTTTCCTGTTAATAATCCGCTGCGGTTCACCACGCGGTGTGCCGGAACATCATGTAAATCTGCTGCGCCATTCATGGCATACCCTACCATTCTGGCACTTTTAGCCGCCCCAATTTTTCGTGCAATAGCGCCATAAGAAGTGACTCTGCCCGGAGGGATTTGTCTTACCACCTCATAAACCTTTTCAAAAAAACCGGTATCGCTTTGCATCAGGTATAAAAAATTCTTAATACGGTTATTATCACCAGCACCAACATAAGACCAGCCATAAAATAATTGGAATACCTGGTAAAAAAGTGGGTTTTGTTTTCAATTTTAAGGAAGGAAACCACGTACAAATAAAGACTGCAGAACGTTCCCAGCGAAGCTGCAATTACAAAAAGTCCTGCGGCAATTAAATGATATCCATTTTTGTCGCCGATATTTTGTGCCGCGGCAATAGCCGTAAAATATGGAATAGGAAAAACGTTTAGCACGGCAATGAACATCCCTTTAAAGATACTGTGCCTGTTGGATTTCTGAGACTGCATGTCTACTTTCGAATCCTGCCTGGCTTTTACAAAGAAATAGACGGCAAGAATGGCAAATATCACCAGCCCGGCCCGCAACAGCATATTTTTGATATACGGATTACTAAAAATATACCTTGCCAGGAAAACCGCGATAGTTGCCTGGCAGAAAACAATCATGGTGGCGCCAAGAGCCACGTACAAACCATTTTTCCTTCCATTGTCTACACAGGTTTTAGCTACCGTCATATTGACAAGCCCTGGCGGCAACACTCCTAGAAAAGCAGCCGAAAAGGTGATAAGAAACAGTTTGGTATCGTCCAACGTATTATTTTACCTTAAATTGAATATAGGTGATTTTCTTTCCCTGTTCAAGATACTGTTTTTCGTAAAAAGTCTGAATACCAACCACTTCTTTTGGAGAATATTCGTTTTTGTAGACGTCATGATTGGCCTGAATCACCTCATGTCCTTCGCCATGAAGAAGTCCCAGGGTATAGCCATGCATGAATTCGGAGTCAGTTTTTAAATTTATGGTTCCTGAAGAGGTAAGAATCTTTTTGTACTTCTGAAGAAATTCTGAATTCGTCAAACGATGTTTGGTCCTTTTGTATTTTATTTGAGGATCGGGGAAGGTAATCCAGATTTCTTCAATTTCATTTTCAGCAAAAAGATGATCTATTAATTCTATTTGGGTCCTTACAAAGCCAACATTTTCTATATCTTCTTCATAGGCCGTTTTAGCACCGCGCCAGAAACGGGCTCCTTTAATATCGATACCGATAAAATTTTTAGTTGGGTTGGCCTTTGCAAGAGCAATGCTATATTCCCCTTTTCCACAGCCCAACTCCAGGACGATTGGGTTATTATTTTCAAAAAAACTCTGTGCCCACTTTCCTTTTAGCGGATAGGTATCATTCACAAGTTCATCTCGGGAAGGTTGTACCACATTTTTAAAATTCTCGTTCTCCTTAAATCTTTTCAGTTTGTTTTTACTTCCCACAGTTATGTATAAATTTTTTTGTAAAATTAAAGAAAATAGCGCTGGCAACAATAATTTTAATAAATGGAAAAAACTAAGGTTCTGGTGGCGCCATTAAACTGGGGGCTGGGACATGCCGCCCGATGCATCCCTATTATTCGGGAACTGCAAAAAAATAATTATCAGCCGCTTTTAGCCAGTGATGGCGCCGCCCTTGAGCTTCTGAAAAAAGAATTTCCCTCCCTTCCTTATTTTGAATTGCCCTCTTATAACATTACCTACGCCAGAAAAGGAGCTTTTTTAAAATGGAAACTCCTTTCGCAAAGCAGACACATCCTAAAGAATATCCGGCAGGAAAAATCTGCCATAGATAGGCTTGTAAAAAAACACGACATAAAAGGCATAATTTCAGATAACCGCTGGGGAGCCTACCATCCTTCTACAAAAAACATCTTTATTACCCACCAACTAAGAGTTTTAAGCGGCATTACGACTCCTCTTACTTCTGCGTATCATAAAAAACTGATTCAGAAATTCGACGAATGCTGGATTCCCGACTTTTCTTCAGAAAAAAATTTAAGCGGAATTATGGGGCACGAAAAACTAAAGTTTCCACCGAAAAAATATATTGGGCCGTTAAGCCGTTTTCATAGGAAAGAAAATACCAGTTTTACCTACGCATTTTGTGTGCTTTTAAGTGGGCCCGAACCTCAACGCAGCTTACTAGAAAAAATTCTTCTGCAGGAACTTTCAGGAATATCTGCAAAAATTCTATTTATTCGAGGTGTTTTTACTCCCGAAGTATCTCTGCAGGAAATTGACAACATAACTTTTAAAGATTACCTCTACGGCCGCGAGCTGGAAGAAGCCTTACAGCAAAGTGAGCTGGTAATTTCCAGATCCGGCTATACCAGCTTTATGGATCTGGCGAAGCTTGGAAAAAATGCATTTTTTATCCCGACTCCGGGACAGGAGGAACAGCTTTATTTGGCGAAAAGAGCCAAAAAACAGGGATTTGCCGATTTTTGCAAACAGGAAGACTTTACTTCAGAAAAACTGGAAGCAGCAAAATCATTCGGGGGTTTCAATTTCTTTTTCGGCGGTACGGACCTTGGGAATCTCTTTACTCTTTTCGAGAGTGAATGAAAATTCACTTCCTACTCCAAACACACTGTCTACATAGATCTTTTCGTCGTGGGCTTCTATAATATGTTTTACGATGGAAAGCCCTAATCCAGAGCCTCCTTCTTTACGGGAACCGCTTTTATCTACCCGGTAAAAACGCTCAAAAAGCCTGGGAATATTAGCTTTTTCTATGCCTTCACCGTTATCTGTAACTCTAACAATCACCTTGTTTTTTATAAGGTTTTCGATACTTACCTCGGTAGTTCCCTCTTTCTTTCCGTACTTGATGGAATTTACCACCAGATTAGTTACTACCTGCTGAATTCGCTCTTTATCTGCATACACCCAAATAGGTTTGGTATATTCTATATCGAAAGTAAGGGTGATATTTTTTTTTGAAGCCTTCATTTCAAGCAGATCGAATGAATTCTGAATAAGCTCCACAATATTGAAATTTTCAGGATGTAAATGCAGATCGCCGGTTTCTAACTTGGTAATCATATCGAGATCTTTAACAATATAAATCAACCTTTCCACTCCTTTATTGGCCCGCTGAAGATATTTTTTACGCACCGACTTATCTTTCATTGCCCCATCCAAAAGGGTAAGGATATAGCCCTGAACGGTAAAAAGAGGCGTTTTCAGTTCGTGGGAAACATTGCCCATAAATTCCTTTCTGTAGGTTTCCCTGATCTTCAGGGTTTCGATTTCCAGTTTTTTTCCTTCCGCAAATTTTTCCACCTCTTTTGTTAAGGTAGCCATATCTGTGGTGATTTGGTTGGGCCGAAGGGTGGTGGCATCAAGCAGGGTGACAT
>JBAVQO010000005.1:0-4660 GCA_049694135.1 Gillisia sp.
AAAATCAATTTTTTCGCCGTAACGAATGTTTACATAGAATACCATTCTGGCTACATCGCCACGCCAATCGTCACCGGGATAAAATCCATTTCCATCTACCACATGATAGGTTCCACTGCCATCCACATAAGGATAATTCAGTCTTAAGGAGTTTACACTGGCATCTGCAGAACGAAGGTGGTGTAAATCTGAAACGGCTATATCTGAAGTAAGTTTGGACTGAGGATAAATATGCTCAGTATTAAAGGTTTGCGGAGAATATGGATTAGAATCTGAAGTATATTCTTTCCAGTAACGGGATTCTCCTGAATACATTAAAATAACATTATCGGGATTATTAGGATCCTGATCGGCTTTGTACAAATAATCGTGACGCTGACCATAAGAAAGTATGGTGGTATGTTTTTGAATGGTAAGATCTGATACTACCTGGTAATTCGCTTCCTTATCGGTTGAAAAAACAACTCCTTTATAGTAATCGGCTAAATTGGAAGGAATATTAAAGCTAACTGGCTCAATCGTCCTTACAGTAACTGTGGCAGTAGCACAATTGGGTGTAGGATCATCATCACAAATGGTGTAGGTAAAGCTATCATCTCCTACGAAACCAGCTTTTGAGGTATAGCTTATGGTTCCATCATCATTTATTGAAACCATTCCTTTACTGTCTGAAGCTTCTATAGAGGTTATGACAGCTCCATCTATCGCATTGTCGTTATCTAAAAGATGGCTGAAGGTAGATGTTACGGTTCCTGCTTCTATCACAACAAGATCGTTTTTGGCGCTCGGGTTTCCTTCGTCTATAACGTTCACTGTTATGGTTCCGGTGGAACAGGTGGGAGTTTCGTCATCATCGCAAAGCTCATAGGTAAAGGTATCCTCTCCGGAAAAAGAGGAGTTGGGTGTATATAAAATATCTCCATTATCCTGCAATACTGCAGTTCCATGAGCATTTTCAGCATTTACCGAAGTAACTGAAGCTTTATCTACCACCTGATCGTTATCAAGATAATTCTTGATGGTAAGAGGCTTATCTTCGGGAGTTTCATAGGAATCGTCCTGTGCAACAGGTGATCCTCCATCTCCTACCGTAACGGTGACAGTTGCGGTAGAGCAGCGATCATTTGAGCCGGGAACGCAAAGGGTGTAATTAAAGGTATCTTCCCCCATATAATCTGCAGGAGGTGTGTAGGTGTAGGTGTTATCGCGGTTGTCGACAATTTTTCCTCCCTTTTCGGTGTCGGTATCTATGCCGCTTATGCGCGAGTTTTCTACCATGGTATCATTTCCCAGGAGATCGTCGTTGGTAAAAGTTAGGCTTTGATTTTCTGTTCCGGAAAGCGCATCGTCTTTGGCTACTGGGTTTTCCTGTTTTGCAGGTTTAGGTGCGGGAGTTGGACTTTCGTCCTTACTACAACCTGCCATAATAAGCGCGGAAAGCGCGAAAAAAAGTATCCTTTTCATGAATTCAATTTTGATTTAAAAAATCTTGCCAAAAAATTATGGCGATTTTAAGATTGCAAATATCTGGTAATCTATAGTTTATTCAAAAAATAAAAGGCCTCTTATTTGTTAAAGAATAAGAGGCCTTTAAGTTTATTCTACAGTGAAAACGGGATTAGTTGTTAAGCACCCACTCTCCGCCTGTTTTAATAAGACTGATTGTTTCTGTACCATTACTTCCATTATAAGTAGCATAAGTAATCAAATATTTTTGACCCTCTTCGGCATTTGGAGCCAATTTTTGATCAAGAAGATAGTTCATTGCTTCTAAAATCATTTCAGGTTTCCAATCTCTTGTATCAAAATCTGGGTATCTTAAAAGACCGGCAGCTGCTGCCCCATAATCCGGGTATTGAGTGGCATCTGAAAAATGATTACCAATAAATGTATAATCGTCACCACTTAAAGTATATTTGATTGTATTATCGGGAATCCATATACCATCTATATTTCCAAATTGTAAAGTTTGGGTTTTTACACTTGGTACTACACTCCATTTACCATTTTCAAAAATAAAGTTTGAATATTTGATACCTTTTTTATACAGTTCATAGGCTACTGACATGAAATCTCCTTCTTGTGCATAAGGAAAATGCTGATTAAGGAAAATACTAGTATAATAGTAAGCATCATCTGTAGTTGAGAAATCGGAATGTGCCAAGCCCATTTCGGTGTAATCTGCAGCCTGTAATTCGTAAGGCATATTCCAGGTGCCATTGGTATAAGCAAAAACATCTGTTTTTTCAATAGTAGAAACCGTTGCATTGGTATCCTCTACAAAAGCTCCATCTTTTTTAACAAGAGATATTACTTTAAAAGAAGTACCGGTACCATCATAAATCTTATAAGTAACTTCAAATTGAGCACCATCAGCAGCATCTGGAAAGTCATTGTTTAAAATTACATTAAAAGCTTCTACAAGCATATCCGGACTCCAGTAGTTGTCGTTGGTAGTTTGGGTAGTAAAGCTATGGTATTGAGCAGCATTTCCAGCAGGACCCGGGTAGGTATCTGCAAGTTCTGCTCCTGCTAATTCGTAATCAGAGGTAGTGAGTTGGTACTTAGTTCCGCCAATAGCTACATAGTTGTTCCCGTCAAATTTCACAGTCATGCTTTCTGTTGCCGCAGAACCGTTATATACTGTATAAGAAACACTATAAGTCTGGCCTGCTACATCAGGAAATTGATCGGAAAGAACCACGTTGATAGCTTCCAAAATCATATCATTACTCCAATAAGCGGGGTCACTTTCTCCTTTTTGAAAGTCGTAATACTTTGCAACTCCCGCGGCAGGTTGCGGATACACGGTGTCTAAGGCTGTACCTACAGATACATAGTCTTCCTTGCTGAATGTATAGGCAATCTCATCTGCCGATTTTTTATAGGTAAGCTTCACATAATCTCCTTCGTTCGCATCTGGAAACTGATTTTGCAACAGTTTTCGGATTTGGTTAGTGGAAGTTACATACCCATCTGTAATACCTGCAGCAGCATAATCATCTGCAGTCGCAGTATACGTGTCAAACTGAATAGGATTGTAAACATCAAACGTAATGTTAGCGCTTGAAGTTGCTCCGTACGTAGGATAATTATCCTTTAAGAAAGTAGGGATTAATTGTTTCGCATCATCTACGCTATTAAAATTAGGATAACCTAAGCCTAATGCTGTGTAATCATCTGCAGTAAGCGTATAGTTAACATCACCAACCGCTAGTTGAGAATCCAGTTTTTGGTTTATACCGTCCTGAATATCATCCATAGGCTGACAACCAACAATCGTCAGTCCTATAAATACCATTAAAAAGTAAAACGTATTTTTCATCATCTATTTTTTAGAAATTTATTTTTGTACCTACTGTCCAGGTACGGCCAAAGCCATACCATACAGAATTATATCCACCAGTTGCATCGGCGATGTATTCTGTGTCTAATAAATTAAACACATTGGCATTCAATCTTGCTTCAAAAGGTCCAAACTGGAAGTTATGGGTCAATCCTAAATCCAACAAACCATAATCGGGCATACGAGTAGGATTGGCCATATCAGGTTCGTTTCTGCTCAACGGATCAAAATCGGCATAAAAACGGTCGTAATAAGTGAATTCTCCTCTTATTGTTGTACCAGGCAACACTTCAAAATTAGCACCAAGCGCCATTGTGGTTTGGGCAGAGTTTCCTACAGGCACACCACTGATATAAACGTTAATAGGGTTGTCTGCATTAACCGGTTGTTGATTTTCATCGTAAATAATCACATTGGTAACATCGTTGTTCCATTTCCAGTCCCCGAAGGAAGCCATCCCGGTAATGTGCAATCTATCCACGGGCTGATAATCTAAGTCTACTTCTACTCCCTGGTGTAAAGCGTTTACTCCGGAAATGTTGGCAAAAAGAGCATTCCCATTTTGTACAGGAATAGATTTTACAAAGGTTCTATCGCTCCAGGTTGTTCTGTAAACGTTCACATTAGCTCTTAAATTGGCCGTTCTGTATCCGTAACCCAATTCTGCGCTAAAAATCTTCTGGTTTTTTGCATTGGCATTTACGTCGTTCTGATAATTCTGAAATACATCATTAGAAAAGGGTGCTTTTTCAAAATAACCCACATTGGCAAAAACATTGCTGCTGTTGGTAATGTTATAGTTGGCACCACCTTTTACACTATATCCAAAGAAGTTTATAAAATCTGTAGACTGATTTGGATCGCTGTCTAAATAGTTAAAATAATCTGTTCTTTGATATCCGGTATTGGAAGCCGCTGCAGAAATAAATGCAGAAAGATCATTTTTAGCATATTCCGCCTGAGCAAATACCCCTTCCCAAAGCACCTGATTAGTGTTGTGATAATCGATTTTAGCACCTGTCCTTGCAAGGTTTAATGTATCATTTTTGTTACTGCTATCAGCATAATACTGACCTCCTAAAAGATCTTTTACCTGGTGATAGTGGTCTCCTTTGTAGTATCTTAAATCCACACCCCCTGTAAAAGTAATCTCTTCGGTAGGTTTTGTAGATAATGTAGAGATCAATCCGTACCATTTGTGATCGTTATGAGAATCGTATAAAATAGTCTTAGCACCATCTGCACCATTAGCAGCATTTTCGGCTACAACTTTATCAAGATTAAGCGGACGATAAGGTGCGCTACGGTAAGGAG
>JBAVQO010000006.1:0-4456 GCA_049694135.1 Gillisia sp.
TTGTTCCGGAGTCAATTTCAGATCCAGGTTATAAAAATCGCCATCAATGGGAGGAAGGTCGTGCTGGCCTTTCTTTTTCTTGGTTTTCAGCATTCGCATTAACCCGTGCAACTGGCGTTCATCCAGGTTTCCCAACGTTTTGGTGGCCTCGGCAAGATCGATGTGTTTGCTTATTTTTGCCAGCTGATCGAGATCTACAGATTTTAGCAGATGTATGGTATCTTTAACTTTGCGGAAGATCGACATAGGAATAATTTAGTTTCTTCCTAAAAATAGCGATTATTAAAGTCTTCTGATGTTAAAGCTTTCCGAAGAAAAATTTACAGGTAGATAATCGAGAGAAAAAGAATAAAAAGGCTGCAGTTTCCTGTCAGGAGGCTTTCTGCAATACCCTGGAAATGGTATCCAACAGGGTCTGCATTTCAAAAGGTTTGGAAATGAAATCTGTGGCCCCGGCTTCTATACATATATTTTTGGCATCGTGCAGCGCAGTCATCATGATCACCGGTACCTGTGCGACGTTTTCATTGCTTCTTAAGCGCCTGCAAACATCGGTTCCGTCTACTCCAGACATAAGTTTGTCCAAAAGTACCAGATCTACCTCATGAATTTCTATATTTTTTTCTGCCTCATCGGGCCTTTTCGAATAAACAACCTCATAACCGGAAAATTCCAGTACATCTTTCAGCATTTCTCCGATAGAAGGGTCGTCATCAATTATCAGTATTTTTTGTGGTTCCTGCATAAACGGGGTTATTTAAGGGAAGAGTAAAACAGAATGCGGAGCCTTTTCCAAGGGTACTTTGTAAATTTATCTCACCGCCATGCTTTTCTACTATTTCTTTCGAAAGATAGAGGCCGATTCCAAAACCCGCATACGTGGCTTCGTTAGCACTACTTACCCTGTAAAAAGGTTTAAAGATATTGTTTTGTTCTTTTTCCTCTATCCCAATTCCAAAATCTTTAACTTTTACAGCTATTTTATTTTCTGAAGGACAAAAAATCTGGATTTCAACATTATTATCATCTGAAGAATATTTGATGGCATTGGTCACGAAATTAATCAGCACCTGGCCTATGCGATCTTTATCTGCGTACACCTCGCAATCGCATTTTTGTTCCAGAAGAATATTGATGTTACTGCTGTTTAAGTACTGAAGGTCTTCAATAGTTTCTTCTACGAGATCGTTCAGGTTGAACTTGCTTTTGGTTAATTCTAACTGACTTTTTTCTACACGTGAAAGATCCAGAATTTCTAAAATGATTTTGGAAAGACGATTTATCTGGTTATCTATTCGGGTAAGAAAAGGATGAATTCGTTTTCTATCGGATTCGGTAATTTCCTGCTGAAACATATTCAACAAAAGCTGAGTATAGCCTTTTATGGAAGTAACAGGTGTTTTTAACTCGTGACTTACAAGTTTCAGAAAATCTTCTTTTTTTCGCTGCTCTTCTTTTAACTTTTGAATTTCGGTAGTGGAAGTTATCCACGAAACAATATTTCCATCTTCATCTTTAATGGGTTTACCACGCAGTAAATGCCAGATGTAATCTCCACTCAAATTTTTGAACCGCAATTCCAGCTCCAGGTCGATTCCTTTTTCGAAAGTCTTTTTACGAGCTTCTGCTATTTTAACCGCATCATCGGGATGAGTAAGATGCCCCGCTTTACCTTCTTTTAATTCTTCAAAAGTCATTCCTGTAAAATCCATCCAGCTCTTATTGCAATAGAGCAAAGAACCATCGGGTGCTGCGTTGGTAATCTTATCGGGAATCAATTCTGCCATTTCCCGGAATTTCTGTTCTTCTTTCTTTATCTGTTTATTTAGTTTTACCTTTTCGTTTACTTTGGTGGCAATAACCGCTACTCCTTCTATTTCTCCATAGATATTTCGTTGTGGCTGGTAAATAAAATCCACATAATCTACCACTTTTTTCCCATTCTGAATATGCTCTGCGGGCACTTCGTAAGCCTGGTAACTTTCGCCGGTCCTGTAAACATTCAGCAGTAACTTATCAAAACCCTGGCCTTCCATTTCGGGTAAGGCTTCCAAAAAAGGTTTTCCTATAATGCTGCTGTCTTTTCCCCAGGTCTGGAGGATGGCGTCGTTCGCAATATCAATGATGAGTTCCTGCCCTTTAAAAATGGCGATTAGAGAAGGAGAAGAATAAATAAATTCGTTAAACCGAAAAAGGCTTTCTTTTAGTTGCTTTTCGGTCTTTGTGCGTTCGGTAATATCTTCTAAAGTGCCGTTTAGTCGGTAGGCTTCGTTTTTTTCGCTGAACCAGGCTTTTCCCTGGGCTCTAACCACTCTTTCCGGGTCATTTTCGTCTTCCGCTAAAGAATAAGTAATGTCGTATCTTTGATTGGAAGAAGAGCTTAGCACTTCCTGTATGGCAGCCAAAACCCTCTCCTGGTCTTTTTCTGCAATCTTTTTTATGGCAGAAGAAAGATCAATTTCTTCCTGAGCCTCTAACCCGAACCAATTTTTTAGCCTCTCATTGATCTTCAATTTTTGGGTGCGAGGATCGAAATCCCAGGTCCCTAATTGCGCGGCTTCAATAGAGAAATAAAGCTGATCTTTATGAAAGTGAAGATCCTGAATAATTTTATTTTGCTGGACTTCTTTTTCTTCAGACAAAGAGGAAATTTGATCCCTGACTTGTTTAAGTTCTGCTTCTAATTGTTTAATGCGTTCGTTCTTTTTCTTCAGTTCAATTTCAAGATTTTCATTTTTGAAATTTTCTGAAGAAGAGTTTACGACAGATGTATCCTCAAAATCATTACCGGGGCCTTTCTCTTCCATGAATATCTTCTGCTAATTGTATGCGAAAAACATATTAAAATTGTGAAGTCTAAATTTAGGGCGCATATGTTGTAATAAAAAATTACAAATCTTTATAAAACGTTAAATCTTCAATAAAAAAAGCCTCTTTGGAAAAAGAGGCTTCGATGAAAATGAGTATTCTATAGATTAAAAGCTTTTTTTATCCTGTCTACATAATCAAGTTTTTCCCAGGTGAAAAGTTCCACTTCTTTAGTGATTTTTCCCGAGTATGGACTTTCAAAGACTTTCGTTATGGTGCGTGGTTCTTTCCCCATGTGGCCATAAGCCGCGGTTTCTCTATAGATAGGATTTCTAAGTTTTAAGCGCTCTTCTATAGCAGCAGGACGCATGTCGAAGATTTCTGCAACTTTGTTTGCGATTTGGCCGTTGCTAAGCTCTGTATGTTTGCTGCCGTAGGTTTCTACAGAAATAGATGTGGGTTGAACCACTCCGATCGCGTAGGAAATTTGCACCAGAACTTCATCTGCCACCCCGGCTGCCACAAGGTTTTTCGCGATATGGCGGGCAGCATAAGCTGCAGATCTGTCCACTTTACTGGGATCTTTTCCTGAAAAAGCTCCACCTCCGTGAGCGCCTTTACCACCGTAGGTATCTACAATGATTTTTCTTCCGGTTAATCCTGAATCCCCGTGGGGCCCTCCAATCACGAATTTTCCGGTTGGGTTTATATGATAAATGATCTTATCGTCAAAAAGTTTCTGAACATACTCCGGCAACTGCTTTTTTACCCGCGGAAGAAGAATCTGCACCATATCTTCTTTAATCTTCTGAAGCATTTTATCATCATCTGCATCAAATTCGTCATGCTGGGTGGAAATTACTATTGCCACGATGCGCTGAGGTACATTTTCGTCGCTGTATTCAATGGTTACCTGGCTTTTGGAATCGGGCCGTAAGTAGGTGATCTCATTGTTTTCTCGGCGCAATTTAGCAAGCTCAATCAGGATTTTGTGAGAAATATCCAGTGCAAGCGGCATGTAATTTTCGGTTTCTTTAGTAGCGTACCCAAACATCATTCCCTGGTCTCCGGCTCCCTGCTCTTCTTTTTTACCGCGATCTACACCCTGATTGATGTCCTGAGATTGTTCATGAATCAAAGAAATTACCCCGCAAGAGTCCCCGCTAAACTGGTAGGCTCCTTTTGTATATCCTATTTCGTTGATAACTGTACGAGCGATGGTTTGTACGTCTAAATAAGTATCGCTTTTAACCTCTCCGGCAAGTACTACCTGACCTGTAGTTACAAGGGTTTCGCAGGCTACCTTGGAATTTTCGTCAAACGCCAAAAAATTATCTAAAAGAGTGTCGCTTATTTGATCTGCAACCTTATCGGGATGTCCTTCAGAAACACTTTCTGAAGTAAATAAATATGCCATAATCCTGTTTTAATTTATAAAATAGGGATATTTTTCTGACGGAACGGCTAGAGGAGTTTTCACTGCTTTAGCATTTTTTAAGGGTTGCAATCAGTCAAATCATTCCCTGTATTTTCAAACAGAGACAAAAGTATAAAAATAGATTGAAAGCCTTTACGCTTTAACTTCAATTTTAAAATTTTTATTCTTTTAGAACTTAAAGATTTTTTTTTTGCGATGTAAACTCCTTAT
>JBAVQO010000007.1:0-7040 GCA_049694135.1 Gillisia sp.
ACGATAATAAGAATATTGATCAGCAGTTGATGCTTAAGGGTCGCAAGATCTTTGCTATTTCCTTTGATATATTGGGAAATAATGTTGGTAGAATCTCCTATAAACTGGATGGAATAGATAGCAAAAATGCGCGACACCACGGTAATAAACAATCCCAGAATCAATGTCCACTTATATTTGTAGAAATACTTATTTACGTGCTTCAATTCCTTCATGAAAAATGCTTTTGAAGAATTATTGTGAATATCTCATTTTAACAACAATAAAAAACGAGAAAATTAAAATATTAATTATTTTTGCAGTGAATTTTTATAAAAATGAAATTCCAACCTTAAAAACCCATTTTCTATGCAAGTTGATGTTTTAAATGCAAATGACTTAAAAATAAAAGGCCCTGTTTTTGGCCAGCCGGCGTTTGATGACCACGAACAGGTGGTTTTTTGCAACGACAAAGATACAGGATTAAAGGCAATAATCGGTATTCATAATACGGTTTTAGGGCCTGCGCTGGGTGGTACCAGAATGTGGAAATATAATAGTGAATGGGAAGCAGTGAACGACGTCCTGCGCCTTTCCAGAGGAATGACTTTTAAAGCAGCAGTAACCGGCCTAAATCTTGGCGGTGGAAAAGCGGTGATCATCGGGGATGCAAAAACCCAAAAGAACCCTGCTTTAATGAGAAGATTTGGAGAGTTTGTAAATTCTTTAAGCGGAAAATATATCACAGCAGAAGATGTGGGAATGGACACCGAAGATATGGATATCGTTCGCGAAGTAACTCCGTATGTTACCGGAATCTCAGAATCTAAAGGAGGCGCCGGAAATCCTTCGCCCATTACGGCCCTGGGAGTATATATGGGAATGAAAGCAGCTGCCGGGTTTAAATTTGGAAACGACAGCCTTGCCGGTAAAAAAATCCTGGTGCAGGGAATCGGGCACGTAGGAGAAACCCTGGTAGAGTACCTTTCAAAAGAAGACGCCAAAGTTTTTATAAGTGACATAAATCCTGAAAGATTAAAAGAAGTAAGTCAGAAATATTCGGCTACGATCTATTCTGAAGATCTCTATTCGGCAGATGTGGATATTTATGCTCCCTGTGCTCTTGGCGCGACCATAAACGATGAAACCATAGAAAGGATCAAAGCCGGAGTAATTGCCGGAGCTGCCAATAACCAGCTGGCAGATGAAGTTCG
The DNA here is from genome assembly GCA_049694135.1 of Gillisia sp. GTDB lineage: Bacteria > Bacteroidota > Bacteroidia > Flavobacteriales > Flavobacteriaceae > Gillisia. Next base: position 1,194 of record JBAVQO010000007.1, read on the forward strand.
CCACGGAAAAATACTGCAGGAAAAAGGAATTGTTTACGCGCCAGATTTTCTGATTAACGCCGGAGGTATCATTAATGTGTATGCCGAACTTGAAGGTTATGGAAAAGAAGAAATAATTCGCAAAACCGAAAATATCTACAATACCACTCTGGAAATTTTAAAAACTTCCAAAGCTGAAGATATTACCACTCATGCCGCAGCCTTAAAAGTGGCACGAGACAGAATTGCACAAAGAAAGAAACAGAATTCTAAATAAGAATTCATTTTTATAGAAGATTAAATTACTCTATTTTTGCCGGAGGTTGTTTTTTTAGCAACCTCCTTTTTTAATTTTAAAATGTTCTTTAACAGCTATGTTAACCAGACGACATATTCGAGCCAAGGTAATGCAATCGCTATATGCTTTTCAGCAAAGCGAAAACCAGGAATTTAATATAGAAGAAAAATTTCTTCAGAAGAGTATGAAGGAAATGTATGACCTTTTCTTACTGCTGCTCAAACTCATGGTGGAGATAAAATCTTATTCTGAAGATTATCTCGAAAAATCCCAGAAAAAATTCCTGGCTACAGACGAAGACAAAGATCCCAATCGGAAATTTGTGAATAACAGGGCCATCGCTTTTCTTGAAAACAATCCAGTGTTAAATACAGCCTGGGAGGATAGAAAAATTACGCACTGGAACCGCGACGATGAATATGTGGCCATTTTATGGGAAGAAATCCGGCAGAGCGAAGAATTTAAAGACTATATGTCTACCAGGTCTTCCACCTTTAAGGAAGATAAAGATTTTGTGGTGCTTATGCTGAAAAAGTTCATAGCGCCCAACGAAAAGTTATACGATTATCTTGAAGATACCAAACTGACCTGGCTGGATGATCTTCCGCTGGTGAACACCGCTATTCTGAAGTACCTTAATAAGCTGAAGGAAACTTCTACGCCTACAAATCTTCCGAAGTTGTACAAAAGTCCCGACGATGAAGAATTTGCGCGGCGACTCTTCAGAAAAGTGTATCAGAAAGACGAAACGCTTGCAGAGGAAATGCTGGGAAAAACCCCAAACTGGGACAAAGAACGTATTGCAGAAATCGATACGATCCTCTTAAAAATGGCCATTTGTGAGTTCCTTTTCTTTCCTTCTATTCCCGTGAAAGTTACCATAAATGAATACCTGGAAATCGCTAAAGAATACAGCACACCCAAAAGCAGTATTTTTATAAATGGCGTGCTGGATAAACTTTCGAAAGAATTTAAAGAGGAAAGCCGATTAAATAAAATGGGGCGGGGCCTCATGTAATTAATAAAAATTAGTACTTTTAACCTTTAAATCTAAATTTTTAATTATGAAAAAAGGAGTCTTGATGATCGCCGCCATTGGCGCTATGGTCTTTACTTCCTGTAAGGATAAAGCATCCGATCAAGTTAAAGCTGAAAACGTAGAAACCGCAGCACAACGTGATTCACAGGAAGTGTACTATCCGGAAATGAAATTTGACGAATCGGAGTACGATTTCGGAAAAATTGAAAAAGGCAAACCGGTAGAACACGTGTTTAAATTTACAAATACCGGAAAAGCACCCCTGGTAATTACCAGCGCTACCAGTTCTTGTGGTTGTACAGTTCCCACTTATCCTAAAAACAAATCTATCGCTCCGGGTGAAACAGGAGAGATGACCGTAAATTACAATGGATCCGGACAGGGGCAGGTTACTAAAACAGTTACCGTAAATGCCAATACCGAAAACGGTTCCGAAAAATTAACTATCAAAGCTTTCGTAGAACCTAAATCATAGGTCTGGGCTTTTAAAACAGTTTAATGGAAAAATTAACGCAGTTTGCACCAATAATTTTAATGTTTGTGGTCGTGTATTTTTTTATGATACGCCCACAAATGAAAAGAACTAAAGACGAAAAATCTTTTGTATCCGGACTAAAGCGGGGAGACCGTATAGTCACCAAAAGCGGGATGCACGGGAAAATAGTAGACTTTAGCGACAAGAATAACTCTGTAATCATTGAAACAGGAGCAGGAAAAATCACCTTCGATCGCTCATCCATATCTATGGAAATGAGTAAAAAGATGAATGAACCTGGTACTCCGGTGAAAAAATAATTTATTACTTCATAAAAAAAGCCTGAAAAGAATTTCTTTTCAGGCTTTTTTTATGCTTTGCATTCAGCCCTCGGCATTCAGCATTTCATTCTCAATTCTCCATTCTCCATTTTCAATTCCCCTAGTGCACGGCAGAAGCATTTACTTTTCCGGCTCCCTTTCTAATAAGCAGTACAAAAGGAACACATATTAAAAAGAGAATTCCCAGGTAAAGGAATACATCCATATAAGAAAGTACCGTGCTCTGTCTCATGACCGTGCCTTCCATTACCTGGTAGGCCCTGTTAAGAGCTTCATTCGCACTGAATCCTTTGCTGATGAACATTTGCTGTAATCCGTGAATTCGTTGCTGCACGTTAAAATCAACTTTGCTCAAATTCGGTATTAAATCTACCCGGTGCTGCTGATTTACTCTCGAAATAAAGGTAGTAATAAGTGCGATTCCGAAGGAACCTCCCAACTGCCTCATCATTCCTGTAAAAGCTGCGCCTTCTCCAATATGTTTTCCCTGCAGGGTAGAGAGAGAAAGCGTGGTAATAGGAACAAAAAGTAAACCTAAGCCCATCCCGCGGGTTACCAGTGGCCAAAACATGAGTTCGGAACCGGTATCGGGGGTCATTAGGTTATACATCCAAAGACTGTATAAAAAGAAGATGGTAAAACCAGCGGCCACCAGATACTTTTGTGAGACGCCGCGTTCCAGTAATTTCCCGATAATCGGCATCATAAGCCCGGTGGTTATGGAACTTGGTATAAGCAGTAAACCGGCATCTGTGGCCGTCCAGCCTAAAATCGACTGCGTATAAATGGGGATAATAAAGGTAGAACCGTACAATCCGAATCCAAGGATAAAAGTCATAACAGTCCCTACTCGCAAATTGCTGTCTTTTAAAACACTCAGATTTACAATAGGATGCTCGTACACCAGTTCTCGCCAGATAAAACCGATGAGTCCGAAAACCGAAATAATACTTAATATTACTATATGGGTGCTTTCAAACCAATCATCCTGTTGCCCGTGCTCCAGCACAAACTGCAGCGAACCTACAAATGCCGCGAGCAATCCTATTCCCGCCCAGTCCACCTGGTAGGCTTTAAGCTTGGCTCCAAACTTCGGACTTCGTACGAACATTATGGTTAATATGGTGGCGATAATTCCAATAGGGATGTTGATGTAAAATATATAAGGCCACGAAAAATGATCTACAATATAACCTCCAAGGGGTGGCCCCAAGGTAGGACCTACAATTACGCCCATTCCGTAGATCGCCTGCGCCATTCCACGTTTTGCCATGGGATAACTTTCGGTGATAATGGTTTGTGCAGTTACCAGCAAGGCGCCACCACCCATTCCCTGGATAAAGCGGAAAGCTACAAGTTCCCAAATATTGGTTGCATTTCCGCAGAGAAAGGAGGCAATGGTAAAGATCATGATGGAAGCCGCAAAATAATTTCTCCTTCCAAACTGCTTGGAAAGCCAGCTGGTCATAGGAATAATTATCACATTGGCGATCGCGTATGAGGTAATAACCCAGGCGATATCGGTAAGGGTAGCGCCCAGGCTTCCCTTCATATCATTAAGAGCTACGTTTACAATAGTGGTGTCAATAATTTCAAGAAGTGCACATAAAATGGCGGTTATGGTAATTATAACCCTTCTGAAACCATATTCCACTAAGCTGTTTTCTTCTTCTACCATAACTTATTTTAAATGTACATCTACATTTACATTCATTCCGGAACGCAGTTTATCCAGTTTTTTAGGATCATTGTTTTTGGTGAAATCTATTTTTACCGGCAGGCGTTGAACTGTTTTTACAAAGTTCCCTGTAGCGTTATCAGGTGGCAGTAGAGAAAACTGCGCTCCCGTAGCAGGTGAAAAAGCAGAAACCACTCCTTCAAAATCTTCTCCCGGAAAAGCATCTACATCTATGGTAACTTTTTGACCTATCTGCATCTCGTCTAACTGGGTTTCTTTAAAGTTGGCAATCACCCATATTTTGTCGGTACTCACCAGGTAGAATAAAGCCTGCCCCGGTTGTACAAACTGTCCGGGTTGAATGTCTACTTCAGAAAGCTGACCATCGATGGGCGCAGTAACAACAGTATAACCTAAATCTAACTTAGCAGCATCTACCATTGCCTGGGCACTTTCAACATTAGCCTGGGCAACATCTACCTGTTTTTCGGAAATATCCGTCTGGGAAACCGCCGCATTTCGCTGACTTGCAGAAGCACGTTCCTGACTTTGAAGGATTTTTACCTGATTTTCCGCCTGATCTTTGGCAGCCTGTGCCTGCTCAAATTGCTGTTTGGTAATAGAGTGATTTTCATACAAATTTTTATATCGCTCATAATCATCGGTAGCCCGGCGAAGCTGAATCTTTGCATTTTCTATATTCCCGCTAGCCGAACTAAGCTGTGCAGAACTCGCTGCGGCATTAGCTTTATAAGAACCAATACTGGCCTGCGCCACCTGTAACTGACTTTGGGCCGCCGCCAGCTGTGCTTTTGCCTGCTGGAGTTTTACTTCATAATCTTTGCTGTCTATAGTAAAGAGAGTGTCTCCCTTTTTTACCTGATCATTATCGCTCACGAATACCTGCTGAATATAACCTCCTACGTGGGGAATTACAGGATTCATATTGGCTTCAATCTGGGCATCATCGGTTTCCTCGTGAGCAAGAGAATGAAAATATTTATAGCCTCCATAAATCAATCCCAATCCCACCAGAACCGAGATAATAATTATGAATTTTTTATTCGTCTTTTTCTTTTTTTCCTGTTCCATTTTGTAAAGAATGAATTGTTATTTGTTGAATTGGTTTGTTAATGTTCCACGAGCGGTTAAGAGCTCGTAGTATTTTTGAGTAATATCTGCTTTGGCATAGGCCAAATCCATAGTGGCCTGTAACTGCTGCACGTCGGCCTCCAGTAAGTCGTTGGTATCCATAAGGCCGTTGTCATACTTATCTTTTACGATTCGATAATTCTCCCGGGCCTGTTCCTGAGATTGTTGGTAAACTTCATATTTTTTTAATGCCAGCTTATAATCCTGCTCGGCATTTTCAATCTGGACTTTTACCTTATCTGAAACCATATCTATGGTGTATTTCAGCTCATCGGCACGGCTCTCGGCTAGTTTTACATCGCTTTTGGTCTTAAAAATATTGGCGATGTTGTAAGAAACACCAACCCCGATGTTGATCGCATTGGTAACGGTAAGCGCATTATGTAAATCCAGCGCCGTATATCCGCCTACCAGGGCCAGGGAAGGGTAATATTTGCTTTCTGCCACCTTCACCTGATTTTCTGCTGCTTTTTCCTGATACTTAAGCGCTTCCAGATCATTCCTGGAAACTGCTTTTTGCTGAAGTTCTACCGGAATCTCACTTAGATCCGTATCGGTAGTGTTTATCTGTGTTCCTTCAGGGAGTTTAAGCAAGGTGGCCAGTTTGTAGCTAAGGATATTTTTGTTCTTTTTAGCTTCTTCAAGAGACAGTTGAATGTTGGATTGCTGAAGTTGTGCCTTTAATAAGTCGTTTCTTGCCAACAATCCGTTTTGTTCCATCGAGGTGAAATCTTTAACCCTTTGCCGGGCACTTTTCAGGTTTTCTTCAATCAGGTCAATAGCTTTATTGGCTTTGTATAAATTCAAATAATCCCTGATGGTCTGAAGTGCGATCTGCTCTTTTTCATTTTCAGCATTCAAAAGCGCAGCCTGATAGCTGTTTTC
>JBAVQO010000008.1:0-2104 GCA_049694135.1 Gillisia sp.
GACCACCATCTTCCGCCTGGACGACACCGTCGACCGCGTCGAGATTCTGCAGGGTGGCCCCTCGGTCGTGTTCGCCGACGGCCAGATCGGCGCCACCGAGAACTTCATCCTCAAGCAGGGCACCGAAGTGCCGTCCGGCAGCATTGGCGTCACCTACGGCGACGAGAACCTGCGCCGGGTCGACGGCTTCCTGGGTTTCTCCCCGGCGACCGACTGGTACGGAAGCATCGGCGGGTTCTACCGTGACTCGGACGGCGTGCGCGATCCGCAGTTCCCGGCGGACAAGGGCGGGCAGTTCACCGCCACGGTCACGCACGACAGCGACAACGGCACCATGATGCTGTACGCGCGCTACCTCAACGATCGCAACCAGTTCATCACGCCGATTCCGCTGATCCAGACCGGCACCGACCATTTCAGCGCTTATCCGGGCTTCGACCCGCTCACCGACACCTACTACAGCAAGGCGATCCAGCATGTGTTCCTGGCCGGCTATCCGGGCGGCGGCACCAACGCCGACCTGGCCAACGGTCGCGGCGCGAAGATGAGCTTCTTCGGCGGCAACTTCGACTACACCCTGGGCAACGGCTGGAACCTGTCGGACAAGTTCCTGCTCAACGGCGGCGACGTGGACACCAATGCGCTGTTCTCCGGAAACAACCCGCTGACCATGGCCGAGTTCCTCGATGCCAACACGCCAGCAGGTAGCGTGGCCAGCGCCAACTATGTCGGTGGCGGCGCGGTGGCTCCGGGCCAGAGCGTGATCTCGCCGGGCTGGTGGTACATCCACAAGCACCTGAAGAACATCAACAACGACCTGCGCCTGAGCAAGGAGATCTTCGAAGGCAACACGCTGACCGCGGGTGTCTACCTGGCGCACTACACCGACGACGACAAGTGGGCGCTGGGCAACCAGATGCTGATGACCAACACGCCCAATGCCACGCCAATCACGGTCAGCTACGTCGATGGCGGGCAGACCTACCAGCTCACAGACGCCCAGGGCTTCCTGGACAACGGCGGCTACAACATCGTCGAGCACGGCAAGGCCACCAACAAGGCGTTCTACCTGTCCGATTCCTGGCGCCTGGGCCGGTGGCTGTTCGACCTGTCCGGACGGATCGAGAACCAGCACGCCACCAACGACGTGTGCAACTTCCAGAGCGACGGGCGCGTCGATGCCAACGGCAACCCGGTGAACGGCGTCATCGATACCGATGGCAACCCCAACACGCTCTACAACAACTCGGTCCCGGTATGCGACGGCACGTTCTCCCACACCGACTACGACAAGACCCATCCGTCGTGGACGTTCGGCGTGAACTACGAGCTGGCCGACAACATGAGCGTCTATATCCGCGCCAACAAGGGTGCCCACTTCGGCGATTTCGACAACGCCCTGCGCGGCAACGCCACCGGCAACACGCCGCCGCTGCAGAAGATCCAGAACGTCGAAGGCGGCTTCAAGTACCAGTCGGACATGCTCTACGCCGACATCAGCGCCTACCACCGCCAGTTCATCGGCCTGCCGTACCAGCCGACCGACGGCAACGGCGTGCCGGTGGGCAGCCCGTTGACCTACGGCTCGGACTCCAAGGGCATCAACTTCAACGGTGTGCTCAGCGCCACCGAGAACCTCAAGTTCCAGCTGGTCGCCAACTGGCTCGATGGCCACTACACGCACTACGCGGCCTGCATCCCGTACGTGAACCAGGTCACCGGCAACGGCTGCGCGTTCATCGATGGCGTGCAACTGCAGCGCCAGCCCAAGCTGCGCTACATGTTCACGCCCAGCTACCGGATGCCGTTCAGCTGGGGCGACATCACCACCTTCGTCACCTATACCCACGTCGGCCCGCACACGCAGGACATTTCCGGCCTGCAGCAGCTGGGGACCTACGACACCTGGGACTTCGGCATCGTCGCCAACGTGCAGAAGAGCTGGCAGCTGCGCCTGCAGGGCACCAACATGACCAACGAGTTGGGCCTGACCGAGAGCAACTCGCGCATCTTCGGCAGCGCAGCCGGCAGCGGCGGCGTGATCCTGGCGCGTCCGCTGGAAGGGCGTGAAGTCAACCTGCAGGTCAAGTACCTGTTCTGACCG
>JBAVQO010000009.1:0-4182 GCA_049694135.1 Gillisia sp.
ATAGTCGCCACCACCACATTGATATCTTCCATAATGAACATATCCTGGTGTTTAATACGGGTTTTGGCATCGAGCCCGGCATGATAAGGCACGGCCAGAATTCCATTTACCTGAAGGGTTTGAGCTAGCTCTTCGACCCTCTTTCGGCTTAAACAGTAAATTATTCCCGATTTGCCATCATTTTGTTTCACAAATCGAATTATATCGGCATCTACATTTTTGGTTTTGGGCCGGATTTCATAATATAAATTGGGCCGGTTAAAGCTCGCTTTAAAGGTATTGGCATCGGTTATTCCCAGATTCTTCAGAATGTCTTCCTGCACTTTTGGAGTAGCTGTGGCAGTTAAACCAATGATGGGAATATTATCGCCTATTCGCTTAATTATATGCCGTAAATTCCGATATTCCGGACGAAAATCGTGTCCCCATTCGCTTATACAATGGGCCTCATCTACCGCCATAAAGGAAATTTCAACACTTCGTAAAAACTCCACGTTGTCTTCTTTGGTAAGCGACTCGGGAGCCACGTATAATAATTTTGTGATCCCGTTGGTAATATCTTCTTTAACCTGTTTGATTTCAGATTTATTAAGAGAAGAATTAAGCACGTGTGCTATGCCATTTTCCGAAGAGATCCCGCGAATGGCATCTACCTGATTTTTCATTAGGGCAATAAGAGGTGAAACCACGATCGCGGTACCATCGGCAATAAGTGCCGGCAGCTGGTAACATAAAGACTTACCTCCACCAGTGGGCATTACAACAAAGGTGTTGTGACCATTAATTATGCTTGTTATTACCTGTTCCTGGAGACCTTTAAACTGGCTAAATCCAAAATATTTTTTAAGCTGCTGGTGTAGATCGATTTCCGTAGAGCCCATTCAATCGTGTTACAATTTTATATACATTTGCATTATTAAAGATACGTATTTCTTTACTATTCGCAATTCATAATTCTACAAATTTGAAACTTGAAGAAAAAATCCTTTCTGTAGCAAAAAAAACCATTCTTAATGAAGCTCAAGCCATTGCAAATCTTGAAAATTTAGTAGATGAAAGATTCGCGGCGGCAGTTGAGTATATTTATAACTCAAAAGGTAGGGTAATTATTACAGGGATAGGAAAAAGTGCGATTATTGCAAACAAAATTGTAGCGACTTTAAATTCCACCGGCACTCCGGCGGTGTTTATGCATGCGGCAGACGCCATTCACGGAGATTTAGGAAGTATCCTGAAAGACGATGTGGTGATATGTATCTCAAAAAGTGGAAATACTCCCGAAATTAAGGTATTGGTGCCGCTTATTAAAAATTTCAATAATAAGATTATCGCCATCACCGGGAACGAAGATTCTTTTCTTGCCCAACAATCCGATTTTATTCTGAATTCGTATATAGAAAAAGAGGCCTGTCCCAACAATCTTGCTCCCACCACGAGCACTACGGCTCAATTGGTAATGGGTGATGCTCTTGCAGTATGTTTGCTAGATTTGCGTGGGTTTTCGAGTAAAGATTTTGCCAAGTACCATCCCGGCGGAGCGCTGGGGAAAAAATTATATCTACGGGTAAGCGACATTACCGCTCAAAATATGATGCCCGAAGTCACTCCTGAAGCCAATATAAAAGAGGTTATTGTGGAAATAAGCGAGAAGATGCTCGGAGTTACGCCGGTTATACAAGACGGAAAAATAATGGGAATTATTACCGACGGAGATATTAGAAGAATGCTGAAAAATAACGATTCTTTTCTGGAGCTGAAGGCAAGAGATATAATGAGTTTACATCCTAAAACCATTGAGGCAGATGAACTTGCCGTGGATGCACTCGATTTATTGGAAAAAAATAAGATCTCCCAACTTGTGGCCCTCAAAAAAGGCCGATATGCGGGAATAGTACATTTACATAATTTAATACGAGAAGGAATTTTATAATGGCGAAAATTAAAAAACCGGAAGACGAGATGTCTTTTCTGGATCATTTAGAAGCCTTGCGCTGGCATATTATTCGGGCTACCCTTGCAGTTGCTATTGCCGCCACCGTGGCTTTTTTCTTAAAATCTTTCATTTTCGATTTTCTTCTTTTTGGCCCCACCCATTCCGATTTCTGGACCTACGATATGTTATGCCGTATTTCTAACGCAGTGGGTGTAGATGGTGGATTTTGCGACACCACCATGCCTTTCAAAATTCAAAGCCGTACCATGGGCGGCCAGTTTTCAGCACATATCTGGGTAGCGATCACCGCAGGATTTGTTATTGCATTCCCTTATGTGCTGTGGGAATTCTGGAAATTTGTCGCGCCTGCAATGAAAGAGAAAGAAAAAAAACACGCCAAAAGTTTTCTTTTTGTCTCATCATTCCTCTTCTTCATCGGAGTGCTTTTTGGTTACTATGTAATCACTCCGCTCTCCATAAATTTCCTGGGAAAATATCAGGTAAGTAGCGAGGTGCTTAATCAATTCGATTTAGAAAGTTATATAAGTCTGGTTCGAGCTTCTGTTTTGGCCAGCGGGCTTATCTTTGAACTTCCGATTGTCATTTTTTTCCTTACCAGATTAGGAGTGATTACTCCCGATTTCCTGAAGAAATACCGAAAATATGCGCTTATTATCGTGCTTACCATTTCGGCGATCATTACCCCACCCGATATTGTAAGCCAGATAATTGTTGCGATTCCGGTTTTACTGCTGTACGAAGTAAGTATTTTTATAGCGCAGGTAGTTTATAAACAAGAATTGAAAAAACAAAAAGAACTAAGAAAAAGACCATGATAACAGATCAAGTAGATGAGTTTAATGCCTATCGGCAGAAAATGAACGATAAAATCCTAAAGGATAATAATAAAATTATAAAACGTATTTTTAACCTGGACACCAATGCTTTTGCTCCCGGCGCCCTGGATGTAAAGACCAAAGAACTTCTTGGCTTAGTGGCTTCTACGGTGCTGCGTTGCGATGATTGCGTAAAATACCACCTGGAAACCTCGTACAAAGAAGGCCTTACCAAAGAAGAAGTGGTAGAAGCTCTTGGAATAGCCACTTTAATAGGAGGAACCATTGTAATTCCGCATTTACGGCGGGCATACGAATTCTGGGAAGCATTAGAAGAAAACGAAAAAGTGAATCCGTAAATAATATTACCGGCAGTTAGCACTGCCAGTAGTCAGGAACAATTGGCAATGAAGTTAAAAGCAGAAAAATTAGTGAAATCTTACAAAGGAAGAGATGTTGTAAAAGGCATTACAGTAGAGGTAAATCAGGGAGAGATTGTAGGTTTGCTGGGCCCGAATGGTGCCGGTAAAACCACTTCCTTTTATATGATTGTAGGGCTTATTAAACCCAATGGCGGAAAGATTTTTCTGGACAACGAGAATATTACAAAATTTCCGATGTACAAGCGTGCCCAGAACGGAATAGGGTATCTGGCACAGGAAGCCTCGGTTTTCAGAAAACTGAGTATTGAAGATAACATCATGAGCGTCCTGGAACTTACCGACTTTTCTAAGAAAGAGCGAAAGGAGAAAATGGAATCTCTTATTCAGGAATTCGGGTTAAGTCATATTCGCAAGAGCCGCGGAGATCTTTTGAGCGGTGGGGAAAGGCGACGTACCGAAATCGCCCGCGCCCTGGCTACCGATCCAAAATTCATTTTACTCGATGAACCTTTTGCAGGCGTAGATCCTGTGGCTGTGGAAGACATTCAGCGAATTGTGGCGCAATTGAAAAAGAAAGATATCGGCATTCTTATTACCGACCACAACGTACAGGAAACACTGGCCATTACAGATCGCACGTATTTGATGTTTGAAGGGAGTATCTTAAAACACGGCGAACCGGAAGAGCTTGCTGAAGATGAAATGGTACGAAAAGTATACCTGGGACAAAACTTCGAACTTCGTAAAAAAAGACTTTTTGATTAATTCTTCTCTTTATTGAAAAATCGGAAAGTTATTCCTCTTTATCTTTTACAAAAAGCGATAAAAGCACGTAACAAATAATAATCAGCGGAATTGCAATAAACTTCAGAATAATTATAAGCGCCACGCAAAGAAGGATAAACAGATAACGAAGTTTATTATTAGCAAAACTCCAGTCTGAGAACTTTAGCGCGAACAAAGGCAATTCAGCGTTTAGAAGAATACAGCTCACGGCCGTTAAACCGAAGAGAAACCATTCATTCAGAAT
>JBAVQO010000010.1:0-2625 GCA_049694135.1 Gillisia sp.
TCCTACCCCAATTCAGGAGCAGGCATTTTCTACCATCATGTCCGGAAAAGATGTGGTGGGAATCGCGCAAACCGGAACCGGAAAAACCTTCGCCTATATTTTGCCGATCCTAAGAATGCTGAAATTCAGCACGCAAAAAAATCCGCGGGTCTTGGTTATGGTACCCACTCGGGAACTCGTAGTTCAGGTTGCTGAAGAATTCGAGAAAGCTGCCGCGTATATGAATGTGCGTATTTCCGGAGTTTACGGAGGTACCAATATCAATACCCAGCACCAGGATTTGCTGCAGGGACAGGATATTGTGGTGGCGACACCCGGAAGGTTATACGATCTTGTTTTGCGAAGAGCATTGCAATTAAAATCTATCCAAAAATTGGTGATAGATGAAGTAGATGTGATGCTGGACTTAGGTTTCAGATTTCAGATAAATAACATTTTGGAATTGCTTCCCGAAAACCGCCAGAACATCATGTTTTCGGCAACCATGACCGAAGCTGTGGAAGAACTTATCGATGCCAATTTTAAGGCTCCTGAAAAAATATCGGTGGCGGTAAGTGGTACTCCTTTGGAAAATATCGAGCAACGCGGATTTAAATTACCAAATTTTAATACTAAGGTTAACTTTCTGAAAGAATTGCTGAAGGATCAAGAAACCTTTACCAAGGTGCTTATTTTTATTGGATATAAACGAATGGCAGACCGTCTTTTTGAAGATTTAGCCGTCGCTTTTCCTGAAGAATGTACGGTAATTCACTCCAATAAAAGTCAGAATTACCGGCTGCGAAGTATTCGACAGTTTGGTGATGGTTTTTGCCGAATTTTGGTCGCTACCGATGTGATGGCTCGCGGACTGGATATTGAAAACGTTTCGCACGTAATTAATTTTGATACTCCTGAATATCCCGAAAATTATATGCACCGAATAGGAAGAACCGGACGTGCCGAAAAAGAAGGAATCTCCTATTTATTGACGACTCCTAAAGAAGAAGAAAACCTGGAGAAGATCGAGAATTTAATGGATATGAAAGTTCCTCAATATGATATCCCCAACGAAGTGGCGATTTCTTCAGAATTAATTCCGGAGGAACAGCCGCGAGTACAGGAAATCAACAATCCGAATAATAAAAACCTGGATGAAGTTGGGCCGGCATTTCACGAAAAGAAGGAAAAAAATAAAAAGGTGAATTTGGGTGGTTCTTATCGACGAGAGATCGCCAAAAAGTACAAAAAGCCTAAAACCAGAGGTGATAAAAACCAGAATAGGAGGAAGAAATAAGGGCCTTACCCACAACTACCGTTTCCGGTAGTTCTGACCTCTCCAAAGGAGAGGTAACCTGCCTAAGGCGCTAATTATCACAAAATAACCTCTCGACTCCGCTCGAGGTGACATTAAACTTTTTATTCTATCTAAATGCTGTATTGTTTTTGGGGTGATCTAGATAACTTAAGAAGAAAAGACTTTCTCTCTTCTAGAAATACAGAAAACCTTGAGAAATAGACGAAAAACCGGGATCCCGTCACCTCGAGCGGAGTCGAGAGGTAATTTCAAACTCAGCCTGTCGAAACTGAGCCTGTCGAACTGAGCCTGTCGAAGTTAAGTTCTGTTTTTCTTCTTAGCAGCTTTTGCAGCACGCTTTTCCTTTAAACTAAGCACCGGTTCTTTTTTTACCGAATTTTTAGAGGGAGATTTTTCTTTAGCCATGGTTTTTTATGTATGAATTAAAACTGAATAAATGTAGTAAAAGTTATGATTCGAAAATTAAATTATTTAAGCAAAAAAGGGAAATTCCCACTCACGATTTTTTCAACTAATCCACAGCATACTTTGCATAATAATTTCCCATCTTCCATGATTAAAATGAAAAAGTACAATGTTTCCACTTCCATTTTCCGGACCGTTTACTTTTTCCCAATATAGAAATGCATATTTCTCTTTGGACTTAGCAAGAAAAATTAAAGGCTTTGTAAGTCTGAAAATTCCAAAGTTGTCTTTCGAAGATTTACTTATTTTTAAATTACCTAATAACATCTTTGCTTTTATCCTTCCTCTCGGAGAAATATTAAGGTAATCCACAATTTTTTGTAGATCAGTTTTATTAAAAACACTTTTAAAATCAATATGAGATGTATTAAAAAATCCCGTTTGAAGTGATTCCCACGTGCTAAAATCCAAAAAGCTTTTAAAATATCCATCCTGTTTTAGATATTCCGGAACCTGAATAAACTTCTTTCTCAGATTTTCATCTTGTCCTAAAAGCAAAATATTTATAATTTGATATTCATCCGGTAAGTGTTGGATATCTTTTATCCTTTGACTATAGCCGAATAGGGGAACTTCCACATATCCGAAAAAATCCCATCGACTTTCTTTTTTACAAATTAAAATCCGTCCCCAATTTTTACTGTGGTTAAATTTCTCGTATTGAAAAGCATATTTGATAGAATCTTTTCCTATTTGAATTATAGGAAAAGAAACCTCTTTTGATGTAAATCCATTAATTTTTATACCAGCCGGTAATTTTTCCTTCTCAAGTTGAACAGATTTTATATTTCTTAGTTTACTTTTTAATTCTCTAATCTGAAATTCATTGAAGGTATTATTCAGAGTGGAATGGTTGTGTGAAC
>JBAVQO010000011.1:0-1538 GCA_049694135.1 Gillisia sp.
CTTTATTTCCTGCGGAAAGAAAGAAAGAGCGGATGGATATGGGAATTTTGAAGCTACCGAAATAACGGTTTCTGCTGAGGCAAACGGAAAGATAGAGTTTTTGGATCTTGAAGAAGGCGTGATGCTGGAGAAAAAACAAAATGTGGGATTGATAGATACCACACAACTATATTTAAGCAAGCTACAGGCGCAAGCTTCCCTGAAAACCATTGAATCCAAATCAGGAAACGTATTATCGCAAATAGCAGTATTGAAAGAAGAATTGAAAACTGCCCGCAGCGAAAAAGAGAGGATTCAAAATATGTTTACAGAAAATGCCTCAACACAACGGCAGGTAGATCAGACTGTAGGGAAAGTAAATGTTTTAAATCAACAAATAAAAAGTGTAAGAACTCAAAATGCACCTATTGTAAACGAAGTGCAATCCGTTGAAGTTCAAATTGATAAAATTGAGGATCAAATTCAAAAAAGCAAAATAATCAACCCTGTGAAGGGGACAGTGCTAGCGAAATATGCGGAACGCGGTGAAATTACAGCTTTTGGAAAACCACTTTATAAAATAGCTGATCTTTCTAAAATGACCTTACGGGTTTACATTGGGGAAACACAATTGCCCCAAATTAAAATAGGTCAAAAAGTAACGGTAAAAATTGATATGGAAGACGGGATGAAAGCTTATCAAGGCAGCATTTCCTGGATTTCCTCCTCGGCAGAATTTACCCCAAAGATCATTCAGACCAAAGAAGAGCGGGTAAATTTGGTATATGCGGTAAAAATCATTGTTCAAAACGATGGCAGTTTAAAAATAGGAATGCCGGCTGAAATGTGGATAAAAAATACAGAGTGATCTGGGAGCATTTAGAACTTTATCACAATTATTTTATTTAAAAGAAATTTTTTATACAAAAATGGGCATCACTCTTCAACATATCGGCAAATCTTATAAACAAGTGAAGGCCCTGGACGACATTTCTTTTGATGTGGACCCCGGCGAATTGTTCGGGATTA
Organism: Gillisia sp.; assembly: GCA_049694135.1. Classification (GTDB taxonomy): domain Bacteria; phylum Bacteroidota; class Bacteroidia; order Flavobacteriales; family Flavobacteriaceae; genus Gillisia. The sequence goes on from JBAVQO010000011.1 coordinate 1,009, forward strand.
TTGGACCGGATGGTGCCGGAAAAACAACATTATTCAGGATCCTGACCACCCTTTTAATTCCGGATGAAGGTACTGCCGGGGTTGCAGGTTTGAATGTGGTCAAGGACTACAAGGCCATAAGAAGAACTGTAGGATATATGCCAGGAAGATTCTCGCTATATCAGGATTTGACGGTGGAAGAGAACCTGAATTTTTTTGCTACCGTTTTTGGAACCACACTTGAAGAAAATTACGATCTGATCAAAGATATTTACGTTCAGATAGAACCTTTTAAAAACCGTAGGGCTGGAAAATTATCCGGTGGGATGAAGCAAAAACTGGCTTTAAGTTGTGCCTTGATCCACAAACCAAAGGTATTGTTCCTGGATGAACCCACAACGGGGGTTGATCCGGTTTCCAGGAAAGAATTCTGGGAAATGCTGAAACATCTAAAAAAAAAGGGGATCACTATTCTGGTTTCGACGCCTTATATGGATGAAGCCGCCCAGTGCGACAGGATCGCACTGATTCAGGAAGGAAAGATTTTGGAG
>JBAVQO010000012.1:0-2568 GCA_049694135.1 Gillisia sp.
GCCCACTCCCTGGACCGAGATTTATTTTAAAACCGTACCCGACCAAGGTCAAAATGTAGACGCCTTTTGTACGGTAAATACTTCACCCCTCATTAATTTTTCGGTGGCCTACAAAGGATTGCGTGCCTTGGGAAAATATCAAAACTCCCTTACCAGTACCGGTAATTTCAGGGCCACCTTCAGTTATCGCAATAAGAATGACCGTTATCAGCTTCATATGCACTTTGTTTCTCAGGATCTTCTTAACCAGGAGAATGGAGGTTTAAGTGCTCTGGCTCTGGAGCAATATTTGAGTAAAGAAAAGGAATTTGAGGATCGATCTCTTTTGGAGGTGAAATATGAGAATGCCGAAAATGTGCTTTTTGGAAAGCGTTTTTTCGTAAATCATTCTTTCGATTTGTTGAGCGCAAAAGCTAACACCATTACCCTGACGCATCAATTGAATTTTAATGATCAAAAATATATTTTCCGCCAGGATGCCCCGGTAAAATACTATGGAGAAACTTTTAAAACCTCTGGATTAAGAGATGAAGTTAAAAAGCGCCAGATTGAAAATCAGCTGGAGCTTACTTACAAAAATTCCATATTAGGCCAGTTAGGTTTCAAGGCCTCTTCTTCTTATTATAACTATGGGTACCAATCTGTTATATTTTTGGGAGATCAATACGTTCCCAATAGCCTTAATGGAACAAATTATGCCGTGGGGGCAGATTATCAAAATACTTTTGGCCCTGTTGGTCTTTATGGGGATGCCATGCTCAACCTGGTGGGAGATTTCAGCGGGTATTATTTCAAAGCGGGTGCAACCTATAGGGTAAATGAAAATAACTTTTTTAAAGCTGAATTCCGTAGCAACGATCGGGCTCCGAATTTTAATTTTTTGCTTTATCAAAGCGACTATTTAAATTATAACTGGTACAATAATTTCAGTAATCAGAATGCTCAAACCTTGAGCCTGGCATTAAAATCTCTAAAGTTGTTGGATGCTACGGCCGAAATCAACCGGGTGGGAAATTATACCTACTTTGCCAAAAATTCTGAAGATAATGTAAAACCGTTTCAGGCCGGTTCTTCGGTGGCTTACCTAAAACTCAGGGCGCACCGCCTTTTTAACTTCGGAGTGTTTTCCTTAGATAACACCCTTATGTATCAGAATGTTAGCGAAGGTAAAGAGTTGCTTAATGTGCCCGCGTTCGTTACCAGAAATTCCCTTTTTTATCATGATTATTGGTTTCAGAAAGCGCTTTTCTTACAAACCGGCTTTACTTTCAGGTATTTCTCGAAATACAATATGAATGGCTATGATCCCGTTTTAGCTGAGTTTTATGTGCAAAACGATCAGCAATTGGGAGGTTTTCCTATGGTCGACTTTTTCTTCAATGCTAAGATCAAACAAACGCGTATATTTTTCAAGCTGGAACACGTAAACACTCTTCTTAACGGCAACAATAATTTTGTGGCGCCAGAATATCCTTATCCAGATTTTATTATTCGCTTCGGGTTGGTATGGGATTTCTTTATGTAATAACTTGGGCGTTCCCTTCGCTTTTTCTAAAAGCTCAGGTCGGGCTTTCCGCTTAAGTCCTTCGCCTGAGGCTTCAGGAGCTATCGCTGCAATCCCTAACGCAAATATTTTTTAGTTTTAAGAATTTGTTTTTCAATTGATTATGATTTCTGGAACATTTATTTCTGAAAAACCCAAAAAAAACTTGCAAAAAATCGATTAACTGGAGTATATTTGCGCCCGCTTAAGGGTTTTGTAGGCGAAGTTATTTGAATAGTTTAGGGGTTTTTAGAGAGGAAAAAAAACTTTTAAAAAAACTTAAAAAAAGATTTGCTTAGGAAAAAGAAAGAGTTGTATATTTGCACCCGCTTTGAGAGCGACGAAGTTCTAAGAAAGTACGATTAAAAAAACAGGAATCCCGGGTAGGGTAAGAAAGAGGTTCGAATCCTTTTATTTCGACAATAGAGAAGCCCTTGAAGGTTTAAAAGGTTTTCTCCCCTGTTGGGGGAGATGTCCGAAGGCCAGAGGGGGCCGTTCATTGACATATTGAATTGACAGCGCGTTTTGATGTGCGAACATCAAAGCAAAGAATTTAGAATTAAGACTAGAAGAGAATTTTGAGAGAAGGAACTCGTGAGTAGTTGTTAGTATATTTAAAGATTAACGATGAAGAGTTTGATCCTGGCTCAGGATGAACGCTAGCGGCAGGCTTAACACATGCAAGTCGAGGGGCAGCACGTCTTCGGATGGTGGCGACCGGCGCACGGGTGCGTAACGCGTATACAATCTACCTTATAGAGGGGGATAGCCCAGGGAAACTTGGATTAATACCCCATAGTATTATGAATCAGCATTGGTTTATAATTAAACATTTATGGCTATAAGATGAGTATGCGTCCTATTAGTTAGTTGGTAAGGTAACGGCTTACCAAGACGTCGATAGGTAGGGGTCCTGAGAGGGAGATCCCCCACACTGGTACTGAGACACGGACCAGACTCCTACGGGAGGCAGCAGTGAGGAATATTGGACAATGGGCGAGAGCCTGATCCAGCCATGCCGCGTG
>JBAVQO010000013.1:0-1832 GCA_049694135.1 Gillisia sp.
TTAATAGCCTGATCCGCTGAAAAGGAGTTCGATGTATATCTGGTGTTCCTTAATTTATACTTCGCAAAGGCAGACCTTCTTTTTGGCCAATTTTGCCGGTTATACAGGAAAACCTGCCGGTTATCTATTGTCTTTCGCGCCTAGGGAATCTTTTTGTAAATTAATTGGGTAATCAATCTTAGAATATGATTCGGGCGATAATTGTTGATGATGAAATCTCTGCGATCAGGAGTTTGAAATGGGAGATTGAAAACTTCTGTAAGGGAATTGAAGTTTCCAATTTTTATACCAATCCTGTTGACGCGATAGAAGGCATTAACCTTCTAAAGCCTGATTGTGTTTTTCTCGACATCGAAATGCCCGAAATGGATGGTTTCAGGCTATTAAGACATTTAAAATTTCGGGATTTTGAACTGGTTTTCACTACGGCCTATGACAACTATGCTATAAAAGCTTTTAAACAGGAGGCCATAGATTATCTTTTGAAGCCTGTGGATACTGATGATCTTCTTGCGGCCGTCGAAAAGATCAGGCAGAAGAAATCCAGAAACATGATCGGGGAAGAACTGAAAAATATGATCTCAAAATTGCGCCAAAATGAAGATCATAAAATCCCCCTTTCGTTTGCTAATAAGACCCTTTATGTGAGCACCGGCGATATTACCTATTGTAAATCTGACGGTAACTACACGGAAGTGAACCTGAAAGATGGGGGGCAGGAGGTTATTTCAAAAAAACTGAAAGATGTTGAAGAGCTCATTGACAACATGAATTTTGTCAGGGTGCATCATTCCTACCTCGTGAATACCGATTATATAAAGGAATATGTAAAGATCGATGGCCAATATCTCATTCTGGAAGATGGATGTAATATCCCAGTGTCACGGAGCAAAAAGACATACCTTCTTAATTTACTAAATGGTGAAAAATAGATGGAGGTACTAAATCACTGTTATGAAAATAGTTTTATAAACTTCATCTCGGGGATACTTTTCATTTTTTTTCTCTATCACCTGATCCTGTACTTTCAGCAAAGGATCATGTCCTATCTTTATTATAGCACTTATGTGCTGTTTTTGTTCCTTTCCATAGCTCCCTTCGGAAATGGTTTTGAAGAAAATCTCTTTGCTACAGGAGATTTCTTTTTCAGGTATGTCGCTGGATTTGCGGCGGAATTGGCCTTTGTGGTTTATTTTTTATTTGCCCTTAGCTTTCTAAATCTGAAGGAAAGAGAGCCTCAATGGTATAAATGGATATTATATGCCACCTACGCTTTTGGAGCGGGAGTAATTCTGGCTAATCTCGCTTATATTATTACCAGTGAAAGCTTGATCGCAAAATGGACCTATGAAATATCTATGATCTACGGTACACCGTTATTGGCCTTCATATCGTATTATCCATTCCTTAAACTCAAGACACCACTAAAATACTACATCGTCATAGGTTCTTTGCTTGTTTTTCTTTCCTCTGTTATTACTGACGCGATGTCCTTCTACAGCACGAAAAACCGGCTTGAACTCAGTGCTTTTTATGGGGTCTATTTTGTGTGCATCGTGATCGAGAATGCCTTGTTTTCACTGGGATTGGGACATAAACAGAAAATGATCCTAAAGGAAAACAGGGATTCACAGGAGAAGATAATTACCCAGTACCGCGAAAATGAAAGGCTGAAGGAAACTATTCAGCAGAAACTGGAAGAGAACCTTCGGCTTGCCAGCGAGAAGGCCGAGAAAGAAGAAATCGAGAGAATTAGGGCGGATTATGAAAGAGAGCTGGCAGAACTGATGATCACTGCGCTTAAAAGCCAGATGAATCCGCATTTCATATTC
>JBAVQO010000014.1:0-1740 GCA_049694135.1 Gillisia sp.
GGTAAAAGGTACTCTTTCTTCCAAATACGATCGCAAAAGCAAACATTATGCTATCGATGTTGTAGTTTCAAAAAACACCCCGGTCAAATCGGTGGCAGACGGGAGAGTGGTGTTTGCCGAATGGAGTGCAGATACGGGATATGTAATTATTATTGAACATAATTACGGGTTGCTGTCAGTATATAAACATAACGCTTCGCTAACCAAAGAACAGGGAGATTTTGTAAAAGCAGGGGAAGTAATAGCCACTGCAGGAAATACAGGAGAACTAACCACCGGCCCGCATCTACATTTTGAACTATGGAAAGATGGCAATCCTGTAAACCCGCAGGATTATATAGATTTCGAATAAAAATAATATGTCTATAAAATCAGTCGCAGCCAGGATTTTTGCCGGCTATATTAAGAATAAGATTCAGCATTGGGCTTCTCGCCCCGAAGAAACGCAGCAAAGAGTTTTTGAAAATCTTATTAGGGATGCCAAAAATACCCGCTTCGGAAAAGATCATCGTTTTGAAAATATAAGAAATTACCGGGATTTTGCAGTCCAGGTTCCTATAAGAGATTATGAAGAATTAAAACCCTATGTAGATTCAATGGTAAAAGGAGAACCAGATATTCTCTGGCCGGGGAAGCCGCTTTATTTTGCTAAAACATCCGGAACTACCAGCGGTGCCAAATATATTCCTATTACTAAAGAATCCATGCCTACACATATAGAGGCTGCCCGAAATGCCATATTGTGCTATATTTCTGAAACAGGCAATTCTTCTTTTGTAGACGGAAAAATGATTTTTTTGCAGGGTAGTCCCGAGTTACAAGATAAAAATGGGATTCAACTTGGGAGATTATCGGGGATTGTTGCCCATTACGTGCCCTCTTATCTTCAGAAAAACAGGTTACCCACATATAAAACCAACTGTATAGAAGATTGGGAGACCAAAGTTGATGCCGTCGTGGAAGAAACCCAAAATGAGAATATGACCGTAATCAGCGGGATTCCTTCCTGGGTGCAGATGTATTTTGAAAGACTTCAGCAGAAAACCGGAAAGAAAGTGGGCGAATTGTTCCCCCATTTTAACCTTTTCATCTATGGTGGAGTGAATTTTGAACCTTACCGGGCAAGGTTTCAAAAACTTATTGGCAGAAAAGTAGATAGTATAGAATTATATCCGGCCTCTGAAGGTTTTTTTGCCTTTCAGGATAAACAGCAGGACAGGGGAATGCTCTTGTTGCTGAATTCGGGAATTTTTTACGAATTTGTAAAAGCAGAGGAATTTTTTGAAACGAATCCAAAACGTTATACTATTGGAGAAGTAGAAAAAGGAGTGAATTACGTAATGATAGTTTCTACAACCGCAGGATTATGGGCCTATAACCTTGGTGATACCGTTCAGTTTACATCTTTAAAACCCTATAAACTCATAGTTTCGGGCAGAATAAAACATTTTATTTCAGCATTTGGCGAACATGTTATTGGGAAAGAGGTGGAACACGCGATGCAGGAAGCCGTTGGAGAAAGCGAGGCCATAATCAATGAATTTACAGTGGCACCGCAAATAGATCCACCGGCTAATGAGTTGCCTTTCCATGAGTGGTTTGTTGAATTTGAAAAAAAACCTGCAGATATGAAAGCCTTTAAAGCCACGCTGGATAAGGCATTACAGGCTCAAAATTCGTACTATTACGATCTTATTGAAGGAAAAGTACTTCAGCCGCTTAAAATTTCAGAAATTCCGC
>JBAVQO010000015.1:0-1627 GCA_049694135.1 Gillisia sp.
TCCAGAGGTCCCCTTACCTTTTGAAGATTCAGATTTTTTAGAGGATTTGGATTTATGATGTTTTGTAGAAATGGTGTGTCCACCTTCAGTCCCGGGAACAGTCTTATCTATGACCCATATGTTTCGAAATTGATAAGGACTTCCGTGTTCCTGTAAATAAATAGGCCCCACAGCAGCTTCCCCTAATTTAGCCGTTGATCCTTTTACTTCTTTCAGAGCGACATCATCGTATATTTTGTATCCATTATGTACTACAGTCATGTGGGCGTCTTTTATTTTTTTTGTGCCTGATTTATCGAATCTGGGAGCCTGAAAATCTATATCAAACGTTTGCCATTCCCCGGGAGGAAACGATACATTCTCTGAAGGATAAAGATTTTTTGGATCTGAAATATTCCCAAAGCCAATAGGTGTTCCATCAAAATGACCATAGGCATCTTTAATATTCATCTCGTAACGAGACATCAAATAAACTCCGCCGTTTGTTTTTTCTCCCAATAACCTAAATTCAAGATGCAACTTAATATCTCCGAATTTTTGTTTTGTGATTATCGACTCATACTCTCCGGCCGGATGGGTTACCACCTGCAACACTCCTCCCGGTAAGATCTTCCAGTTATCCGCAGGAGTACTTCCTTTGAGCCAGTCTTTTTCTTCCACCTTTTTCCATTTATCCAGATTTTCTCCGTCGAAAAGAACTATAGCCCCTTGTGGGGGAGGGGCATTTAATGAAGGGGAAGATCTATGGTAACGTTTCAACACAATATTATCACCATTCCCATTGAGAAAAAGAGTATTATTTTCTATATAACCGCTCCATCCAGAACCCTGGAACTTTTTCCCTTTAGAAGAATCTTCACCTTGCAACACCGCTAAGGGTTCTCCCTCGTATGGAAGGTCTTTGACAACATTCAACTTGTAGATTCCGTCGTCATTGGTATAAACCTGGGCAAAGTAATCACTGCCTTCAGCTTTCCAATCCCCGATAGAAGGGTCCAACTCATTTTCTTGAGAAAAACTCTTTTGAAAAGGGTACATTAAAAAAAATAACATACCTAAAAATGCAAATTCTGGAAATTTCTTTTTCATTATTTAGACCTCGATAGATTATGATTCGTTAATTATTAATTAAAATCCGGGATTTTGTCTCATATCGCCGTTGATATTGGCATCTATCACGGGTTGAGGAATCGGAAAGAGAGTGTCTCTTAAGGTTAAGTTTTCATCTATAGTATTAAATTCTTTAACTCGAGGATAGAAAAATTCTGCACCCCCCATTCGTAAAAGGGTATATCTTCTCTGTTCCTCTTCCAGTAGTTCACGTGATCTCTCATCTAAAATAAAATTCAAGAAGTCGTGTAAATTGCCTCCAAAGTCACTTTCAGTCACTCTTTTGGCATTTGCCCTGTCCCGCAGCAAGTTTATATCATCTGCAGCAGCAGAATAATTCCCCAATCGGCCATAAGCTTCAGCACGAAGTAAGATAGTCTCGGCTAATCGCATATAAATTTCATCTTGATGAGATTCTGTGGTACGAGGGAATCCGGGATCACAATAGGCGAATTTTAAACTATAAGGCCAATCATTTCCATTGTCTTCTCCTTCAGGTAACAAATTAAAATTGTAG
>JBAVQO010000016.1:0-1868 GCA_049694135.1 Gillisia sp.
CTTTGGGAAAATGCAAAAAAGCAAGGCTGAATTCGAAAAGTCAAACATACAATATCAGCAATATGTAGCGAAAAGTGAAATGGAATTTAACAAGGCCAAACGCGATTTGGCTGATGCACAAAACAAACTTCACCGATCTACATTGGCCCTGAACCTCTCAAAAGAATCCTTTAGAATTCGCACCAACAGATTTGAAAAGGGTCTTATTAAAACCACTGATCTTTTAATGTCTGAAGCTCAATATGCTCAAAAACAATTAGAATATTATCAATCTATATATGAGTACGATGTGGCTTATGCCTATCTAAAATTTTTAACTAAAGAATAATCTGAAATAAAAACAATGACAAAATTATTTACTCTTTTAGTTTTCACCTTGCTCTTTATAAGCTGCGGTGATAAGGAACCTGCTAAAAATGAAGGTCTAAATGCAATAAAGGTAGAGGTTAGTAAACCATCTGCCAGAGACAACGGCGGATTCGTTACTGCCAGCGGAAAAATTGAAGCTAAGAACAGCGCCGAAATAAGCACCCGAATGATGGGATATGTGACCAACGTAAAGATCCAGGTTGGTCAAAAAGTGAAGAAGGGACAATCCCTTATGAGCATAAACAATGCTGATTTACTGGCAAAAAAAGCCCAGGCCGAAGCCAATATTTCAAAAGCTACTGCGGCTTACAAAAGTGCAAAAAAAGATTATGACCGGTTTGTGAGCTTATTTGCAGAAAACAGCGCTTCTCAAAAAGAACTGGACGATATGACCGCCCATATGGAAATGGCGAAAGCTGAGTTGGAAGGAGCAAAACAAATGCGAAATGAAGTAATGGCCCAGTTTTCTTATTCCAATATCACAGCTCCATTTTCGGGAATAATAACCAACACTTTCGTAAAAGAAGGCGACATGGCCAATCCCGGACAGCCTCTGGTAAGCCTTGAAGGAACTTCAAAACTTCAGGTAAGCGCCATGGTTTCTGAAGGTCAAATTTCAGACATAAAAGAAGGAATGCCGGCGAAAGTGCTAATAAAATCCCTGAACAAAGAAGTAGAAGGAAAAGTTTCGGAAGTAAGTTTATCGGCTAAAAATACAGGCGGACAATACCTGGTAAAAATTGATCTGGATGAAAGCGACCCCTCGATTTTATCGGGAATGTTCGTAAATGTTCAGTTTCCTATTGAAAAATCGGCCAAAACCACGCCAACAGATTTGGTTCTGGTTCCAAAAAGCGCGTTGGTTACTCGTGGGCAATTAACCGGGATTTACACTGTAGGAACAGGAAATGTGGCCATTTTAAGATGGCTGCGAACAGGAGAAACCATAGACGGAAAGGTAGAAGTTCTCTCCGGCTTATCTGCCGATGAGCAATATATTGTTTCGGCTGACGGGAGATTATTTAACGGAGCTAAGGTAAACCCCTCCTCCAGCGGGAGTTCAAAGTAAAAATAGATTTGGTTAAAATCCTCTGGGAGGATTGAATAATAACAATTAGAAAATCGGAAAAACTGCGTGAGGGATAGCAGTGGAAATCCTTTTTGTGAGGCACGAACAAGAAGATTGAAACGCATAGCCCGACCCCGGAGTAGAAAAATGACGTGAGAAACGAACAAAATTTTCTACGCCGGGGTCACGCCCAAAATACATGAATTATGCAAGAAGGAATTTCAGGTAAAATTGCCAATTTTTTCATCGATTCGAAGCTTACCATCTTATTGATGATCGCTCTAATGACTATTGGAGTTTATAGTTCTTTTCTCATTCCCAGGGAAGAAGAACCGCAAATTAATGTTCCAATGGCCGATGTTATGGTTGGTTATCCCGGGGCGAACCCTACCGAGGTAGAAAATAGGGTGGTTAAGCCTTTAGAAAAGGT
>JBAVQO010000017.1:0-4479 GCA_049694135.1 Gillisia sp.
ATGCAAATGATGAATGAAGGCGACATGACGCAAAAAAAATAGGTTTAAAGGCCTAAATTATTAAACCCCATTCGCATTGGGCAACACAGTGAGATGTGCGGTTAAAACTAAATCTTAAAGTTTACATATCCCTGCATCTCCAGCGTGCTTAATCTCGTAAGTCGGGATAAAGCAATTTTAACATGGGGATTTATTTGTTCAGGTTTTAAATTGGCCACCGTAAAGGTCTGGCCGCAAACAAAAAATTCGATTCCGGCATCGGCCATTTCTTCAAAAGCTTTCGTGTTTGGATTATCTACCCCAAATTTTTTGTGGTATTCTTCATCGTTCAAAATAATCCAGGTTGCAGAATGATAAATAATAACTGCAATATGAATGTGATCTTGAGGTACGCCGGAATAAGAAAGGAGATTGTATAATCTTGCAATGGCTTCTATTTCAGGATTAACTTCTTTCCCGTTCGTAATTTTTTCTCCAATTTCCAGGGCGATTTTATAATTGATGGATGGATCGGGTTTTGCCACCGCCAGAGGTACTTCAAGCATTCCACCAAAATCTTTAATTACGGGATTTATAGTTTGGGACTGCATGGCGAATCCTGTAAGACAGAAAGAAAAGACTAACAACCAAATTTTTTTCATTGCGAAGATGATTAGAAAAATTAAAAGAAATACATAAAAAAATCTGCCGCTAAAATACTGCTCAGAATCCAAAAACCATAAGCAACGGCACATTTTAAGCAAAATATTTTATATTTAATCTTCTTTAAATGGATTCGTATGCATGCTGAAATAGGTAAATTTTTAAAAGCAAATCAGAAATGGCAGGATGAAATAGGGATCCTGAGAAATATCATACTTGGTTGCCATCTAACTGAAGAAATAAAATGGGGAAAACCCTGCTACAGTTACCAGGGAAAAAATATTGTGATTTTACAGGGCTTTAAGGAGTTTTGCGCGCTCATGTTCTTTAAAGGCGTTTTGCTGAAGGATACTGAAGGTCTTCTGAAAAAACCGGGAGAAAACTCTCGCATCTCCCGGCGAATGGAATTCACAAATTCTTCTGAAATAAAAAAAGTAGAAAAATCTGTTCGAAATTACATTTTTGAGGCTATTGATGCAGAAAAAGCAGGAATACCAATCAATCTTGAAAAGAATCCCGAACCGACACCAGAAGAACTTCAGCAGAAATTGGAAGTATCTCCGGAACTTGATTCAGCTTTTAATAATTTAACACCGGGAAGGCAACGGGCGTATAAACTTTATTTTTCAGCTCCCAAACAATCTAAGACCCGCACTTTGCGAATAGAGAAATATATCCCGAAAATCCTGCAGGGAAAAGGAATAAACGACAGGTGAATACTTCAAAGCGCTCTCTATGTCTTTACTTCTATTTGTCCTATAATTTATATTATGTAAAATAGAATATGCAGTTAGAAGAGATGAACCACTCTTTCAACCTTCATTCTATTATTCTTCTTTCCTGGGCAGATCTTTTATTTTACCTGTATAAGAAATCGATTGTCTTTGCGAACTATTTACAGATGTATTGGTATTTCCATTGCTATAAACCGTAATAAAAAAATTCAGAGATTCACCTCCCTGAGATCCTTTAAAGCTCAGATCGTAGATGTTTTTCGTGTCGTGGGCAACGATATTGAAATCCCGTGCAATTCCTTTGTACACTATACCATTTTCGCTATTATAGCCGCCACCTGAGTGCCGTACCCCGAAATAAGGTAAAAATACGTCTACACTGTCGCCCATAACCCTAATATGATTTGGGTTTCCTATCAGGTTGATGCGATTTCCGCTTAACGGAAGCGTCCAATTGTTTTCAATTTCAAAATGCCTGCTGTTCAGGAGTTCGCTTACCTGTCCAGCATCTTGTGAACTGGTGGTTGCACTCCCACAGCTGAGTACCATTACCAGCACCAATAAACTAAGAAAATAGTTGATTATCCTTCTCCTTTTCATAATTTTATATTTTTAAATTCCGTAATACTTTGATTTTTAGATTCCAATAACTTCACTTCTAACCCTTAATTTACAAACAATATTTCGCCGGGAGAAACATTTTTACTCTACCTTAACAGGGAGTTTTGTTTAGGTGAGCTCAATATTTTCCTTCCCTCCCAGCCCAAATCATACAAAATGGGATCAAAAACTTTAAGTTTCCTTTCAGAAAATAATCTTTTCCATTATCGTATTTTACCCATCTAACCAACAAATCAGTATGTCAACAGGGAATTCAAAAAAAGCTATTTTTGGTGCAATTGCGGCCAATGTTCTTATTGCCATAAGCAAATTTATAGCGGCATTTTTCACCGGAAGTTCGGCCATGCTTTCTGAAGGAATTCATTCTTTGGTAGATACCGGCAACGGCTTGTTACTTCTATTGGGAATAAAACGCTCAAAACAAAAACCCGACGAACTTCATCCTTTTGGTTACGGGAAAGAGGTGTATTTCTGGAGTTTCGTGGTGAGTATCTTGATTTTTGCACTGGGAGGTGGATTTGCCTTATACGAAGGTATTCATGCCTTTAGATCTCCAGAACCACTCGAAAGTCCCACCTGGAATTATATCGTACTTGTTGCCGCTCTTATTTTTGAAGGCTCCTCGCTATTTATCGCTCTTAAAACGTTCAATAAATCCAGGGCGAAATCGGGTAATCTTATTAAGAGCATCAAAAAGAGCAAAGATGCAGCTACTTTCGCGGTAATTATTGAAGATACTGCCGCCGTAACAGGTCTTGGCGTGGCACTGGTATGCGTGTTTTTATCGCATCAGCTTAATATTCCGGAATTAGATGGAGTAGCGTCTATAATTATTGGTTCTCTGCTACTCCTCGTTGCAACATTTCTGGCCCATGAAAGTAAAGATTTATTGCTCGGGGAAAGCGCGCATCCAGAAGTGATTGCTTCGGTTGAAGAAATTCTGAAGAAACACCGGAATGTAAAAGACTGGGGCCTTCCGCAGACGATGCATTTTGGCCCTGATAATATTTTACTAATTGTAGATATCGATTTGAAAGACAGTCTTAATCTCGAACAAGCCGAACAATCTATGGAGGAATTGCGAAAGGAAATAAAGCAGACGCACACCAAGATCACCCGTATTTTTATTCAGACAATTGAACATATTGAGCATTGATTCTTCCGAAGTCTTTAAAAATTAAAATAATATTAAAGTTTTAGCAGTGGCTTCCAAAAATTGTATATTCTTTTCAATCGGAATTGATTATACTTTTTAATACTAAAAGGAAGAAAGAACTTTATGGCAGGAGAATCTAAAATTGCCGTGTATGGGGCAATTGCAGCAAATGTTTTAATCGCTATTACCAAATTTATAGCAGCAGGATTTACCGGGAGTGCAGCAATGCTCTCTGAAGGAATACATTCGGTAATCGATACAGGGAACGATTTGCTTTTATTGCTGGGGATGAAAAAATCGAATCGCAAACCCGATAAACAACATCCTTTTGGTTACGGAAAGGAAGTGTACTTCTGGAGCTTTGTGGTGAGTATTCTATTGTTTTCCCTGGGGGGCGGATTTGCCATTTATGAAGGAATAACTTCTATTCTTAATCCTGAACCGGTAACGGATCCTCTCTGGAATTATATCGTTTTAGGTGCTTCTATCCTTTTTGAAGGAACTTCGCTTACCATCGCTACAAAAAAATTCTATCAGTCCCAAAACAGGTCAGGAAATATAGTGGGCAGTATTATTAGAAGTAAAGATCCCAGCAGTTTTGCCATTATTCTTGAAGACAGTGCGGCGGTAACCGGATTATTGATCGCACTTTTGGGTGTATTCTTATCATTGAAATTCGATAATCCTTATTTCGACGGGATTGCCTCTCTTTTAATAGGGCTCTTGTTGTTATCGATGGCCACTTTCCTGGCCCGTGAGACAAAAGGACTGTTGCTGGGGGAAAGTGCAACACCAGAAATCCTGGATATGATTGAAGAGGTGCTAAAAAAGAATAAAAATGTGGGCGCCTGGGATTTTCCTAAAACCATGCATTTTGGACCCGAAAGCATTTTGGTTGTGCTGGAAGTGGATCTTATAGATGATCTGGATTTGTATAAAGCAGAAGAAACCATGAAAAATATTCGACAGGAAATACAGAAACGAGAACCAAAAATCACCAATGTTTTTATTCAGACCATGACAGAACTTGCTAAATAAAAAAAGAACCCTACGAGTCATAAATTATAGCCAATTCTCGCAAAATATTTGTGCTTCCCTGTAATATTAAGTTTATTAGTAATAAATAAAATTTTATAAATATGGAAACGATATTTCAATTTGTCCAGCTTGCAAAAAGCGACAGTTTAGAAGAATTTACAACGCAGAAACTTCAGAAACTCGAAAACAAATACGATTTTATAATTCGCGCCGAAGTGCATTTCAAAAAAGAAGAAGCCCAGGATCCCAACGGCTTTATCTGCAATATTAAATTAAGTCTTCCCGGGC
>JBAVQO010000018.1:0-2173 GCA_049694135.1 Gillisia sp.
CCCGAAGATTTTGTAATTAACCTTGCCGCTATGCCTATTATGGATCGTGGAATGGTAAATACACTAAGAATTACGGAAATACGTTAATTCTTGCAGACAGAGTCGAGACGTTTTGTTGGACCTTCGACTCTCCTTAAGAATAGTCATAAATTAGAAGCCACAAATGCACGGAAAGATTTTATTCGTGCATTCGTGGCTTTTATTATTATTCTGTTTTGTTTTTCTCCCTGCGGTTAGAAACAGAGGTAAAATATAACAATCCGACTCCCACTCCAAAAATGAAGGAACGCAGGATCTGCTGATAGTTAAAAGTTTCCTTGAAAATCAATTGTTTAGAAATCAGATCAACTATTACAATCCCGATTCCGAATTTCAAGGCAGTAAAAATGAGTTTTTTGGCCATAAAGTTCAATATAAACTTTGATTTTCAGAATTCAAACTTTAACTGCACAGCAATTTCATTTTTATCTTCTTTTGGATGCTCCTTATCGGTATTGAGATTGGAAAGAGAAATTCCCAACAGTCTTACAGAATTCTTCATTTTTTCCTGGTATAATAATTCCTTGGCGATTTCCAGGATCAGATCTTTGTCGGCTATAAAATAAGGCAGGGTTTTGCTGCGGGTTTGCAATGTAAAATCGCTGTATTTTATCTTTAATGTGATCGTTTTTCCGGCAACATTACTCTTTTTTAATCGGCGTTCGATCTCTTCAGCAATACTCTGAAGCCGTTCCAGCATAAATATTTCCGAAGAAATATTCTCGTTAAAGGTTCGCTCGGCGCCCAATGATTTGCGTATTCTATCCGGTTTTACTTCGCTTAAATGAATTCCCCGAACCACATGGTAATAATGGCTGCCACTCTTACCAAAATGTTCGGTTAAAAATTCTTCCGATTTCTGTTTAAGATCACTTCCTTTAAAGATTCCCAGCTGGTACATTTTATCGGCAGTTACTTTTCCGACTCCGTAAAATTTCCGGATTTGCAGATTTTCCAGAAACTCTTCAACTTCTTCGGGAGGAACCGTTTTTTGACCATTAGGTTTGTTAATATCGCTGGCAACCTTGGCAATAAATTTGTTGATGGATATTCCTGCCGACGCGTTTAAGCCGGTTTTCTCCTTTATCTTTTTCCGAATTTCTTTCGCGATAAGTGTGGCGCTGGGAAGGCCTTTTTTGTTTTCGGTAACATCCAGATAAGCCTCATCCAGCGATAAGGGTTCCACCAAATGAGTATATTCAAAAAAAACAGCGCGAATCTTTTCAGATAGTTCTTTGTAGCGATCAAATCGGGGTTTTACAAAAATGAGCTGCGGGCAATTCTTTTTTGCAATAACACTGCTCATGGCACTTCGCACCCCGAACTTTCGAGCCTCGTAACTTGCGGCGGCTACGACTCCTCTCTGGGAACTTCCGCCTACTGCTATAGGTTTTCCCCGTAGTTCCGGATTATCCAGTTGCTCTACAGACGCATAAAAGGCATCCATATCGATATGAATGATCTTACGGAACTTTTCCATCCGGTAAATTTATAAAACAAAAATTTCAAAAACTTAAACTATATTTATATTAACTAAGTATCCTGACCAATGAAAACAGCCATCATTCTCGGAGCAACGGGTTTAACAGGAGGAGTCCTTTTACAAAAGCTTCTTGCCGATAAGAAGTATAAAAAGATCAAGCTTTTTTCCAGAAACCCCGTAGGATATAAACATCCTAAAATTGTAGAATATCTTGTAGATATGCTTCAGCTAGAACTTCATCGCGAGGATTTTATTGCAGATCAGGTTTTTTGCTGTATTGGCACTACAAAAAGTAAAACGCCAGATAAAGAGAAGTACAAAGCCATAGATTTTGGGATTCCCGTGGCGGCCGCAGATTTGTGTGAACAGAATAATATCCATTGCTTTATGGTGATGTCGGCGCTGGGCGCAAACCCGAACAGCACGATCTTTTATAGTAAAGTGAAAGGAGAGATGGAGAAAGAGGTTTTAAAGAGAGAGATCAGGAGCACCTACCTCTTTCAGCCTTCATTAATATCGGGGGAGAGGAATGAAAAGAGAGCCGGTGAAGGGATTGCAAAAAAGGTTATGAAGGTTATTGACCCGCTGCTGGTGGGGCCATGGGAAAAATACCGGTCCATATCTCCTGAAGAAATAGCCGATGCCATGATT
>JBAVQO010000019.1:0-5168 GCA_049694135.1 Gillisia sp.
TTTAAGGCCATAGGATGTATTTGAATAGAATTATTGATCACGAATTCCAGTCGCATAAGTCCCACGCCTCTGCACGGATAAAAAGAAAGTTTAAAAGCCTGTTCCGGATCTGCCAGGATGAGCATAGGTAAAGTTCGGGAAGCCTTAATATCTTGAATGTTCACCTCTTTTTCCTGCCATTTAAGTATGCCGTCGTAAACTACACCTATATCGCTTTCTGCACAGGAAATTGTAATGTTCTGACCATCCTCGATAAGCTGAGTGGCATTTATGGTTCCTACTATTGCAGCAACTCCCACTTCACGCGCAACTATAGCCGCATGACTGGTACGCCCGCCCTGGTCGGTAATAATACCGGCTGCCTTTTTTAAGATGGGATCCCAGTCGGGGTCGGTTTTTTCTGTAACCAGAATTTCTCCCGGCAGTAACTTATCAGAATCGTTGGGGCTATGCAAAATTCTGGCTTTCCCCGCAACAATCTTATTGCCAAGCGCCATTCCTTTTGTAATTTCTCTGGCTTTCTCCAGTAATGAATACGTAGTGATTTTGAGCCTGTTGGTTTGTATACTTTGGACCGTTTCTGGCCTCGCCTGTACGATAAAGAGCTCATTTGTTTTTCCGTCTTTTGCCCATTCAATATCCATTGGGCGACCATAATGATCTTCAATTATTACAGACCACTGTGCCAGTTTTACCACTTCGACATCGGTCAAAACAAACTGCTCCTGTTTTTCGATTTCGGTATCAAGATTTAAAGTTCCACTACCAGAAGTATCATAAACCATCGTTTTTTCTTTACTTCCCAGTTTTCGCGAAATGATAGGCTGTTTTCGGTTGTTTTTTAATCCCGGTTTAAAAACAAAATATTCATCTGGATTAATTCGGCCCTGAACAATGTTCTCTCCTAATCCCCAAATGGTAGACACAAGCACCACCTTATCGAAACCTGTATTTGGATCCAGAGTAAAAATGACTCCTGAACAGGCAAGATCTGAACGCACCATTAATTGTATCCCGATAGAAAGTGCTACTTTTTTATGATCGAAACCATTATCCTCCCGATATTTTATGGCCCGGTCTGTAAAAAGAGAGGCATAGCATTTATGGCAGGCAGCTATCAATTCTTCTGTTCCGTTCACGTTAAGGTAACTTTCCTGTTGGCCGGCAAAACTGGCTGTCGGAAGATCTTCTGCAGTGGCACTGCTCCTTACGGCAAATGATAAATCTGTACCATATTTATCTTTTAGATCCTGATACCCTTGCTGGATTGCTTCTTTTATTTCCGTTGGTAACTCGGTTTTTTCAAAATGTTTTCTAATAAGGACTCCTATTTCTTTTAAGTTTGAAAAATCCTTCTTATTCAATTTTTCCAGTTCTCTAAATATATCTTCTTTCAGATTGGCTTGTTCTAAATAGAACCAGTAAGCATCAGAGGTGATGGCAAAACCATCAGGCACTTTTACGTTCCTGAAAGTTAATTTTTGAAACATTTCTCCCAAGGACGCATTTTTTCCACCCACACTATCCACATCTCCTATATCAATCTCACTAAAGCTTTTAATAAATGTTTTCATGGCTGTTATTTTAAAGGATCCTATCCATATTCTTACCAGTAAATATCTGATAATATGGTAGGTTCCGAAATGATATATGTCATTTCTGAATAATATTTAGAAAACTCATACCTCGTTTTGGAATTCTTCAATCAAGATGATAAATATCATTTCCTACTTCTCGCTATATCTCTATTTTTAAAGATTAAGGATTGAAAAACCAGAGAAAGTTCATCTTGTTTTTCTGAATCTTACGGGCAACTTATTATTTTTCACTTTACGACCATGATTCTTAAAACATTCACATCGGCAAAAAGCTCAACAGAAGCCATAGAGATGGCCAATAAAGAAATACAGGAAATGGAATTTGACCGGTACGAGGTAAAACAAATTGCACAATCTGAATCGATCTATTACAATTCTTTTGCTGAGCGAGAACAATTTCATTTTACTCTTACAATCCTTTTTGGAAAAAGAGTTTCGCAAATAAAAAGATAAAACAATGGGAGAAATCGCAACATCAGTCCGGGAAGTCATCCTTTTTTATAATCCCGATTCCATACTGGCCGAAAAAGTACTGGCATATGCTAAAGCAGAAGGTTTTCCCCTCCGGGAAGTAGATATTTTGAAAACTCCTTTCACAGGTACTCAAATCGAAGAACTGGCAGAAAGGCTTCATGTGAGTGTTGAAAATTTAATAAATAAAGCCCATCCGGATTTTAGGAGATGGTATAAAGCACCCAATCTTTCTGATGATGACTGGATAAAAATAATGAAGAATCATCCTGAATTTATCAAAGAACCCATCGCGATACGAGGAGACATCGCCATTCTTGTAAAAACCCCCAGTGATCTGGTTAAATTATAATTTTTGATGTTTTAAAACTTCGCAGCTACTCTCCTACTACTTCGTAATCAATAAAAAGAATAATCCCAGACTTATTCTAAAAAAATCTATGTCCTTTAATATGGTATTAATTCATATCCATTATTTAAAAGATAAATACCTACTAAAAAAAGGAGAACATAAATAACCTGAACAAGTTTTACATTTATTAAAATAAGCCGCTTTGTAGTAAGAGTTGGAAAAACAAATAGCAACAATCCGAATCCTAAAGCCATCCACCCTATAAGTGTAATGATTACCCGCCAGTCTGCTTCCCATATATTATGAAATAGAATATTCAAAATCCCCACGATTATCGCCAGGAATGAAGCTATTATAGCAAATTTTTGATCTTTTAAGTCTTCAAAAATTTGTTTTATTCTGATGGGATTATAGCTCAGGAGAAAGAAAAATATCAACAAATACCAACCCCAGAATTTGGCTAAAAAAATTGACACCTCCATTTTTTCTATTATTATATTTACAGATAAAAATAAGTACTACCTCGTGCGATATCTATGATAAATATCATTCTTCGTTATTCTTTTTCGTTGTAACAAATTGTTTGCGCTCCACGTTTTGGGGATTTGTTATAGCCTGTCACAATAATAAACATATCGTCATTTAGAAATTCCCAATCTTTACACCGCCAACGAACCTGTCATTTAAGAGGTTTTTGTTTTATTCCTGTCTTTTTCATTTTATCTTTGGCAGATTAACAGGAAGCGATTCTGGTCAATGAAAAAGAAGATTATTAAAAAAGGCTATTACAGCCTTCTTGTAGGTTCGGTGGTGGTAGGTTTTTTAGCAACGCTTTTAGGGTATACGCTAAAAAAAATAACTGCTTTTGTAGAAGAACTTTTGCTGGACCGGTTTCGGGAGATTCCCTGGCTATATATTGTCGCTCCCATTGTAGGTATCGCCCTGATCTATTTTTCCAGAAAGTACTTTTTTAGAGGTAAAAAAAATAAAGGAATCAAAGAAATTTTCCAGACTCTGGAGCACCGTAAGGACGAATTGCCTTTTTATAAAGTGCCTTCCCATTACATAAATGGATTCTTTACGGTTATATTTGGAGGTTCTACCGGGATCGAAGTCTCGACCGTGGTTGCTACTGCGGCACTGGGAGCTACGGTTTACCGAAAGGATTCCATTGCAAATATCTACAAAGCTGAACTGATTTGTGCAGGGGTGGCTGCCGGAATCGCTATTCTTTTTGGAAGTCCTATCGCGGGATTCCTGTTTTCTATAGAAGTAATTTCCAGAAAAATAACCAAAACCATGATTTTTAGCTGCGGCATTTCCGTACTAATAGCCTGGCTTTTTGTTTTATTTCTTGACGATCAGCCTATTTTTGATCTCTCAGTTTCACATTACGCAGCAAAAGCAATCCCGTTTATGATTGTACTTAGCGTTCTGGCTGGCATGGTTGCGGTTTATTTTACCAAGAGTGTTATCTTTTTTAAAGGTTCGTTTGCAGCAATTCAGAATAAGTTTATTCGCGTGATCGCAGGTGCATTGCTGGTGGGAATCGCCATTTTCTTTTTTCCAGCACTTTATGGAGACAGTTATCATGCTCTGAACCCCCTGATCTCTTCCTTAAAAACAGCCAATATGACCTTAGGCACGTTCTTGAGCCTGGGAATGCTCATCCTGTTGAAACCTTTAGCCGCTTCATTAACGTTGGGTGCCGGCGGCGATGGCGGTGTTTTTGCACCCAGTATCATTACAGGAGCCTTTCTGGGTATAACAGTCGCCGTAGTTTGCAATCATTTTCTGGGAACCGATCTTATCGTACTGAATTTTGCGTTAATCGGTGCCGCAACTATGTTAAGCGCAGCGATCCACGCACCCTTAACTGCCTTATTCCTTACCTGTAATATCGTGGGAGGAGGTTTTATTCTTTTTATTCCTATTCTTATAGGAGTGTTTATCGCCAAACAAACCGCCACCTTCTTGTGTGATTACACCGTTTATACTTATGACAGGAAAAAGAAAAATCTTTCTTTCGAAATAAAACGATAAGAATTTGTCAGGAAATTCAAAATAGGAAAAACAGCTAAGGCATCGGTCTCAAATAAAAATTCTGCAATCTTCGTTTCAAATGTTGAAAACCTCTTTACAGACACTAAGAATAATTTTTCTCCCGATTATTACAACCTTTCAGGAATGTCTTTTGTCGTTCCAATCTCACCTTCTATAACCATCCAAAAATTAGGTGTGGAAAAAATATTTATTGTTAAAAAAATGCGATTCTTCAACAGCCCATGATTATTATTTTGATGGGAACGCTGAATTTGCTGATCTTTCCAGTAAAAGCCAAAAATTGTTTTTTTGAATTTTCACTATTTTTCGAATCACTGTTCAACATCAACTGATGAAAAAAGGTGTAGTAAAATACCTTCAAAGTGGTATTTCATTACTTCTTGCTGAACTTTATCTTAGCCTCATCAGAAATTCCGATTGATATTGGTTTTTGATTTGCAAAAAAGTTAGGGTAGGGTCTAACTTTCAACGATATTTATGTTGGGGTAAAACGTTTGTGCAAATTCATTTTCCAGTAGCACCACGAAATATCTGTAACAAGCCTTCAGGAAAACTGAAGGCTTTTTTTATATTTTTCTTCCGAAGAGCTCGAAAACACTGATTTTTATATTCTGTGGAGGTTTTATAATTCCTATATTTACCTTCCCAATACAGCACTTCATGCATAAGGATTACCAAAAAAT
>JBAVQO010000020.1:0-4178 GCA_049694135.1 Gillisia sp.
CTTCTGAAGCGTTTTATTTCGATGAACTGAAGGCGAAAATTCATTCATTTTTTTACAGAAATAAAGAAGTAGTTCTATTGAAGTTTCCTTTTTCCCAGAATACAGAATGTACTTCCTGGTTGTTTTAAGAATTCGGCGAATACTCTTTTTGATGTAGTAATAATTTGAAGTATTTATTTCAGAAAATTGCGCGTCTATTTCCTCCTTTACAGATTGTATATACAAATCTTCATTTTCAGATTCGAAAAGAAGATACGTAAGGAGTTCTTTGTTTTCCTTCTTGAATTTTGACAACCGCAGACATATTTCCATCAGCTCCGGCTGACTCCGGTGATTCAATTCTTTTTTAAGTTCCCTTACGCCTGCTGCTTTCAATTAATTACTCTTTCTTTTAAAATGAAGATCATAACCATCCACGTATGATTTTCCTAAAGTCATTATCCCGTTTTCATCAAGCTGATAGGTATATTTGGAGTCATCGATCTTAACCAACAGGATCTTAGAATCTCCTGTACCAATATCGCCCGCAAGATAATCTTTCCCAAAAAAGTAAGTGTGAACCGTCTGTGAATTGTCCTCTTTATTTTTGATGGTTAGATTCCCATTCTGTTGAAAATCGTAGATTATTTCACTGTCCACATCTGTTACACTGTATTCATATTCTCCGTTTTCATTCATACCATAACCAGAAATCTGAACCAGCATCCACTCTCCGGCAATAACAGCATTCTCTTCATCCTTTTTAGAACATCCGGTAAAAAGGAACACAGAAAAAAACAAAAAAATCCAGTTTTTCATATCGATGGTTCTTTAGTCTTTCCCTCCATAGCCGCGATCCTCTGTAGCCGTTAAACTATCGAAAAAAGTTTCTCTTATCTTGGGGCCGTTTATAAATCCGTCTTTTACAGCTTCATCTGTAAAGTATTGGCTGGTAAGCCTTTCTTCTTTTATAACCTCCTCCCGGTTTTTTCCTGCAGCAATGGCCTTTTTCACGTTATCTCGAATCCCCTTCAGCATCTCCAGGTAATCTTTATATTCCTGATAATTCGCCAATTTGCCGTGGCCGGGAATAATTTTTGTGTTTTTATTGATAAGCAACAGCCCTTTTTCACCGGCTTCAATGTCTCCGGCGACACTTCCGCCGCTTTTAAGATCGATATAGGGAAACATTCCGTTAAAAAAAGTGTCGCCGGTATGCAACACATTATCCTGCGGAAAATATACCATCGCATCGCTGTCGGTATGGGCATTATGAACATGAGTGACCAGGATATCATTATTGTTTAGGTGAAGCGTGATATCCTTATCGAAAGTAATGATGGGCAGGCCCTTTCCTTCAGGATTCTTTTCGTCTTCTTTCAGGCGTTTCCGAACATTATCATGAGCCAGGATAAGCGCACCTTGTTGTTCAAAATTTGCATTTCCGCCGGTATGATCGCCGTGAAAATGAGTATTTACCAAAAACCGAACGTTTTCTGATCCCAATTTCTTTAATGCTCCCATAATTTTTTCTGAAAGTGGGGCGAATTGATCATCGATCATTACCGTACCATCAGGACCGGTTAAAACGCCAATGTTTCCTCCCTGCCCCTGCAGCATGGAAATATGCTCGCTAACGGGTACAATTTCAATCTTAACATCTTCCATTTTTTGAAAAGCAAAAACAGGCGCGGCAGCAAACAGCAACAGCCCCAGCATTAATAATATTTTTCTCATAACTTCTTTTTTCTGAATTTACAAAAAAACGCCGATTTGCTGAAAAAGAAGTTCTTGTGCTATAAGTACAATCCCACCCCGATAATAAATCCGAATTCTGTAAGCTTCTTCGGATCGCTTTTGGTATTGAAAGGAGTGACCGTATGACGCTGGAAATTTGGATTTAAAAAAACGAGTACATTATTAAAGTAATATTTTCCGCCTACTCCCAGCATATATCCCACTCCCGATTGGGAGACAAAGGAGTTATTGGACGTCTGAAAGTCGAAGACGGGACCAGCATTAGCAAAAATATGCCGTAAAATCGTAATGTTTAAATTCAAGGGAATCGAGAGCATTTCAAATGATTCTTTTCGTTTGTTTACTGGACTGCCCGAAAAGTTTGAAGTTATTAAAACATCTGCCCGCGAAAAAGTAAGGCCTACATCCAGGCCGATTTTTTCATACCTGTCCAGATATTTCAGCAATTTAAATCCTATTTTATTAAAATTCTTGACATCGTTGATGCCTCCACCTATCAGTTGCGGATTATCTAAAAACCTGCTGTCGGCGGTGCCGTAAAAAACGCGGAATTCATCTATAGCCTGCGAAAAAACCGAGGTGTAGAATAAAAAAAAGACGCTGATAAACAATAATTTATTTTTCATTCTATACTGTTATGAAGTTATGGCAGGGCGCAAATCGGACTTAAAAGTAACAAATCTACGATGGATTTTAATCTTAATTCTGCGGAAGTATATTTTTTGAATTACAGCAATTTCCCTGTTAAGAACATCGCCGCCACCGTAAAATAGATAATCAGTCCGGTCACATCTACAAGAGTGGCCACAAAAGGAGCCGAAGCAGTTGCGGGATCCAGGCCCAGTTTCCGAAGTAAAAAAGGAATAAGAGAGCCGGAAAGGGTTCCCCACAAAACAATAAAAACCAGGGAAACCGAGACGCTTAGCGCCACGAGTAACCAAAATTCCCCATAATCATAAATCCCGGTTTTCTGCCAGATTACTATCCGAATAAACCCTATAACTCCTAAAATGGTGCCCAGAAGAAAGCCTGATAAAATTTCTTTTTTCATTACATACCACCAGTCCTTCAGAGTCAACTCCCGCAAAGCCATCGCACGGATAATCAGAGAGGCCGCCTGCGAACCGGAATTACCGCCGCTGGAAATTATAAGTGGCACAAACAAAGCCAACACCACGGCTTTTTGAATCTCCCCATCAAAATAACCCATTGCCGATGCGGTTAACATTTCACCCAAAAATAAGATTACCAGCCAGCCCGCACGTTTTTTTACCAATTCGAGCAGACTGGTCTCTGTATAGGAAAGATCCAACCCTTCTACCCCACCGAACTTTTGGATATCTTCGGTGTCTCGCTCGGTGATTCGGTCAAAAATATCATCGAAGGTTACAATACCTACCAGAACGCCGTTTTCGGTTACAATGGGCAGGGCAGACCTATCGTATTTATTGAATATCTGGAAAGCTTGTTCCATCGGGGTTACTGCAGGGATAGCGATAAAATTGTTATCCATTAAATCTGCTATGGTCGTGGTGGGATCGGCCATTAATACCTGACCGATTCTCAGGTCATCAATGAGTTTATTATTGTCATCTACCACATACAGAAAATTGAGCGTTTCCGCTTTTTTTCCATATTTTTTGATCTGCGCCAGCACCTGGGTAAAGGTCCACTTTTTTTTCACCTGAATATAATGAGGGGTCATTAACCTGGCGATGCTGTCTTTCTGATATCCTATAAGGTTAAGCGCTTCCTGTTTTTCTTCATCGTTGAGCAAATCGATGGAAGTCTTGATAAGCTGGTCGGGAAAATTTTCGAAGAGTTTTGTACGGTCGTCGGGCGCGATATTATTCAGAATTTCTGCAATCTGTTTATCGCCGAGGCTTTTAATGATTTCCTGCTGTACCAGAGGATCAAAATAAGAGAAAACGTCTGCCTTGCGGTTGCTGGATAACATCAAAAAAGAGATATTTCTTTCTTTTTTATCTAGCGAACTTAACTGCTCTGCAATATCGGCGGGGTGATTGTCCTGAATATTATTCATTTTGTTATTCCAAAATTTCAAGTACCTGCCCCTAACCCTTTTCTCGCTCTCCTAATTGTTTAGTGGCAGCACTCTATTTTACTTTCTCCGTTTGTTCATTATAATATTCCTGTCTGCACCCGGCCGTTTAGCGGGTCAAAAAATGATAAATTCTAAAGCCTGTTGTACGGAGATTTTGGTTCAGAACTCAAAATTAAACTAAAAGTATTACAACTATAGGATTGGAATCATAATTTGATTGGTTGTTTGCATTCCATGGGACATTTTCAGCAAATCTGACGGAGTTATAATCTTTAAGACCAAAGAATTCCCTGATTCTCCCAAAATTATTGTGGGAAATATCATTTTTCGCGATTCTCCAATCAGCCCAATTTTGAAGAAGAAAAAAACTCGACCC
>JBAVQO010000021.1:0-2097 GCA_049694135.1 Gillisia sp.
GCTATAGGTAGCTTAAGCCTTAAACTTGGTACAACCTTAGTGGTATCAATTCCTCCCGTAGCATTATGAATAAAATCTATAATTTCTTTATCTGAAAATTGAAAATTGTCATCTTCAAATAGAGGGCTTCCCACCAGGCTACTTTCAAAAACCGGTCCCTGATCTGAATAATATTTTTGTCGGTTTTCAAAATTTGCCGCAGGATCAAAATCGTTTAGAAAAAAGTTGGAACGGCTAATGCTGAGTTTAAAAGGAGAATTTCCATAAATAGAATCCAGCTTATACAGGGTATGGTTGTTCACAACAGAATCTAATTTCTTGCTGTAAAGAGGGATCTCCAACACTACGCTATCCAATTTTACTTCTGCACCAAAATCGGGATTGGAAGAAGACAAAGAGAGCTGCGTTTGGACGTTAGCCACCTGTGGGCCGTAGGTGGGCCCGTTATAAACTCCCAATAAATTGGCAGGAAGGCCATTGGTTTGCACAGGACCCAATTTCTGGCTATAGGCTTTGACACCTGCAGAATAATGAGGAAGAGAATCCAACTGGCTCCCAATTAAGTCGGAGCCTACAGAAGTAAAATTGTCATCGCATGAGGTAAACGCTAAAACCATAAGCAGTATTGCCGGTATATAGCCTAATCTTTTCAATAAAATCATTCAGTAATTTGTTACTTATTGAGATAAAACTTGTGTAGTATAAAAATCCTGATACGCTGTAGAAAATTCTTCCGGAGTTTTATAACCTAAAATAGGTTTATTCAGTTTGTTAACATATTTGGAAAGCTCTTCAGGAATATTATCTCCTCCTACAATTACAGCATCAGAATTGTCGATGGCGGTTTTCATGATATTCACATAGTTCGGGTTTTTTAGATGCTTTACATCCTCATTTTCCAACCCATCGAACAAAACTTTCTTATACATGTCCTTATTTAACGTGTCGTCGAAGCTTTGATTGTAGACCGAGGTAACAATTTTAGCATCGGTAAACAAGGGTTCGTTCCCGTAGTAGTTTTTAAGATACAAAGGCAGGAGTGAAGAAAGCCATCCGTGCACGTGAATAATATCTGGTGCCCAATTCAATTTTTTCACGGTTTCAATTACCCCTTTTGCAAAGAAAATGGCTCTTTCGTCGTTGTCGGGAAACAGCTTTCCTTCTTCATCGGTAAGGGTTGCTTTTCGCTTAAAATAGTCTTCGTTATCTATAAAATACACCTGCATTCTTTCCTTCGGAATTGAAGCCACTTTAATAATAAGAGGCATATCCAGGTCGTCTATCACCAAATTCATTCCCGATAACCTTATTACTTCATGTAACTGATGCCGTCTCTCATTGATATTTCCATAACGGGGCATAAAGATCCTAATTTGTCCTCCCTGGCCGTTTACCATTCTGGCGGCTTCAAAAGACATAGATGATATATCGGTTTCAGGCAGGTAAGGAATAACTTCAGATGATACGTATAATATCCTCTTATCTTTCATATGTGTTTTGCTTTTGCGAATAAAAAACATGCAAAATTACAAAATTTTATGCAGTCTGCCAGTAATATATTAAGTTTGCACGCTGTTAATTTTATAATAAAGTGCAGATATTTAAAGAGAAAGCCGCTTTGGCAGGTGTGGTTGAGAAGGTAAAAAGCGAGAAGCTTTCTATTGGTTTTGTTCCTACTATGGGAGCATTGCACGAAGGACATCTCTCGCTTGTAAGACAGGCTTATGAAAGCTGTGAAGTGGTTGTGGTAAGCATTTTTATAAATCCCACCCAATTTAACAACCCTGCAGATCTTGAAAATTATCCGCGTACTCTCGATCAGGATTTGGAAAAGTTAGCGGCCCTTAAGATAGATAAGCTTTTGATTTTTGTTCCTTCCGCATCTGAACTTTATGGAAATCTTGTAAAATCGCAGCATTTCAATTTTGAAGGTCTCGAAAATAAAATGGAAGGAAAATTCAGGGCGGGACATTTTGATGGGGTGGGAACCATTGTTAAACGCCTGTTTGAACTGGTAAAACCAGACAAAGCCTTTTTTGGTGAAAAGGATTATCAGCAACTTCAGGTAATTCGAAAAATGGTAAAAAATGAAGGACT
>JBAVQO010000022.1:0-3132 GCA_049694135.1 Gillisia sp.
CTTCTCTTTTGAGAGGTATCTTGTTTGTTGTAATGTATTTTTTATTTCTTTTAATAAAAAATGTGTTTATTTATTGCTTTAGTGTTATTTAAAATAATTTAGCACAAAATTGTTTTATTGTCCAATTATCTCTTGATTTTTTAAGATGAAATATAATTTTTATTTATCTCTGTCTTCCGATCAATTAATTTCAATCTATTTAATAATTTATTTAAAATAATTTAAAAAAATAATTCTATGAATCCTGAATTCAAGAAAAGATCGCACCATTTCAGCTATTTGCTCGCCTGATGCGTGATAAAAATTAGTTTAAATAGTTAAAATTAGTTAAACCCTTTTGTTTCAAGATTAGTTCCATCTCAATTATACCATCTTTAGTGAATTTTCATCTTTTTCTTCCTTATTATTCCCTAACTTTACATAATCCCAATCACCTATGGACAAGGTCACCGCTGTTCCCTCGTACGTGAAGGAAAGCGGTGTTTTTTGTTAACTCATGGACAAGGTCACCGCTGTTCTCCTCCACGTTCTGGAGTCGGTGTTTGTTTTAGAGGTGGTTCAGGTCCATAATTATGCCAAAATACTTTTCCAGGTGTTTCATAACCTAAAATTTTCCTAGGTCTTTCATTGAGAAGTCTTTCCACATGTAATAACTCCTCTTCGCTGACCTCTCTAAAATCTGTTTTTTTCGGAAAAAAGTCCCGAATTAATCCATTTGTATTTTCGTTAGTCCCCCTCTGCCCTGGGCATCCCGGGTCACAAAAATACACCCCAATTCCTATTGAACTACTTAGCATTTCATGCGAAGTCATTTCTGCTCCATTATCATAGGTTAAAGTTTTTCTTAAATGTCGTGGAAGAACTTTTAACCTCTCCTCAAATGCCTTGATAACTTGTTTAGATGTTTTTCCATCAGCTAAATTGACAATCAGGGTCATTCTTGATGAACGCTCCACAAGAGTTCCAATTGCTGATCGGTGTCCTACACCAATAATTAGATCTCCCTCCCAATGTCCTACCTCTTCTCTACTTAAAACTTCTTTTGGACGTTCATGAATTGAGATCCGATTCGGGATTTTCGATTTACTACCCCTCAGAATTTTATTTGGGCCTCGTTTCCTCTTCTTTCTTCGAAGGGATTTGATCCATAGTTTCTTTTCAGTCTCATCCTTTAGTGAATAGATAAATTGATATATGGTTTCTGGTGAAACTTTCCAGCGAGATGATGTCGATGTTTTCTTTAAGTAATTGCTGATTTGCTCCGGAGACCATCTTAAATTCACTAAATGGTGCTTTATTATCTTAAATAATTTCCTATTAGGATGGATCTTCTTTGCTACACCTGCTCGAGATGCTTTAATGTTACGATCCACTTGCGCTTCAGCTATACTGTATGTCCTGCGAGACATCCCTTTTCGCCTCAATTCCCTTGAAATGGTTGAATGATCTCGATTCAATCGTCTCCCAACCTCCCGAATAGAATGATTTTGAGTAGAAAGCCGGAAAATCTCCTCTCTTTCGTTGATAGTTAGTTTAACGCTTCTTTTCATAATTGTGGTTCTTGTGAAGAATTGGGGGCGGATAGAGGGAAAAGTTAGAAAAATAAGTAGTTTCTAAAAAAAAGAGATGGCATAGAGAAATCCTAAGTAACCAAACTATAGGAGGTTCACTATGTCCATCTCAAAAGTCTTTTATACTCTAATTGGTGATAAAAACGCCATCTTTGAGAAAGCTGAATTTAAATCTGATCACATTATTTTCCGTGCTCGCCTAAAAAAACATCTCAAACGATGTCCATATTGTAAATCTTCATTTGTAAGGATCAAAGAGACGAAAGAACGAACATTTAGAATGCTCAACCTCGGGGAGAAACGAACTCAGCTAAAAATAGATGTCCATAAAGTTTGGTGCCAAAAATGCGACACAAAAGCCTGGGCACAACTGCCATTCGCCGTTGGCAAGCTGCCTATGACTAAGTCGTTTATGCGCTATATCTTGCAGTTAACAGCTATTGCTACCCTTCTGGCTGTAGCAATCTTTTTAGGGCTTCAATGGAAGACAGTAAAGAACATCGACAAGGCTAATCTTGCAAAACGAGCAAAGCAGTTTTCATTCAAAAAACTCCGATATATCAGCATCGATGAAATCGCAATCAAGAAGAGGCACAAATACATGACGATTTTTACCGATATCTCGACAGGGCAAATTATCCATGCGGTGGAAGGGAGGAGGGAAGAAGAACTTCGTCCGTTTCTTAAGCTGCTTGCTAAAAAGGCTAAAAGACTTAGAGGGATTGCCATTGATATGAGCGCCGCATACGCATGCTCGGTAAGAACACATCTTCCATATGCCTCAATTGTTTTTGATCGCTTTCATGTCACAAAGCTCATGAATGAGACGATCGACAAAATTAGAAGGGCTGAATATGCAAAATGCAAAGAGACTGGAGCTCGTGTTCTTAAGGGGCAACGATTTTTACTACTCCGTAATTTTGGGGATCTTGATCATACACAAAAAAGCAATCTCAATCAGCTTTTAGAGATTAATAGGCCACTTGCTATAGCCCATAGCATGAAAGAGCAATTAAGATTATTTTGGGATTTCAGCTTAAAAAAGGATGCGTGCCGTTTTCTTCTTTTATGGGTTATAGAAGCCATGGAATCAGGTGTGGAGCTACTGGAAAAAACTGCTCGGTCGCTTTTACATCGAGCAGAGGGATTGCTCAGTTACTTTGACCATAGAATTGATAATGGAAAAGCTGAAGGGATTAACAACAAAATCAAGGTCCTTAAAAGACAGGCGTACGGATTCCACGATCAAGAATACTTTAAGTTAAGGCTGTATCATCTTCACAAGAAAGAAAGCCAATTGGTGGGCTGATGCTAATGAATCAACTTTACCCTACTAGGGGATGTTCTCTAGAGAGGCACCCCCAATTCTTCACAAGAACCTTTTTTTCCAGTAAACATAGGCCACCTTATATCCTCAGGTATTTCTTTTTGAAAAATAGATCTATACTGAACCTCCTTCCTCAACCAGTCGTACAAATTTAAAGAGTATTCCTTCACTCTCCTTAAAAAAGGAACCTTGTCTGAAGGGGAGTATTGCCAAGCTTCGTATAAAGCCGTTTTT
>JBAVQO010000023.1:0-3275 GCA_049694135.1 Gillisia sp.
ATTTTTACACTATCCGGATTTATAGAATCCTTCTGATTCACCTTTGTTTTAGGAGCAGCTGGTGTACCGGAATTCGCCTTTTTTTGTGTATCTTCACAACTTGCAAAAATCAGAAAAACAGCGCTAAAGACGATTAACAGGTATTTTGACATGGAATTTTCAGAATTTAAATATAAAGTTTCAAATTTAAGAAATTTAGATCTTCCGGGCGAAAAAGCGCAGTTTAAACTTGCGCCCCAAATGCGCAGGACCGAGCTGGAAAGGATAGATATTGCTTCAAAAAAACCGAATAAAGCGGGAGTGTTAGCTGTCTTTTATCCGAATGGAAAAGGAGATACATACCTGGTGCTAATTCTACGCAAAACCTATAAAGGAGTTCATTCCAATCAGGTAGGCTTTCCGGGAGGAAGGGTAGAAGTGTACGATAAAAATTTAAAACATACCGCCTTACGGGAAACAGAAGAGGAGGTAGGAATCCCCAAAAAAGAGGTGGAGATCATAAAAAAGCTGACAAAACTATATATTCCGCCAAGTAATTTTTGGGTGCACCCTTATGTGGGAATTTTAAGTAAAACGCCAAAACTCGTGGCTCAGGAAACTGAAGTAGAAAAAATTCTGGAAATAGATGTAGAGCACTTTTTAGATGAGAAAAATTTAATAATGAAAAATTTAAGTACTTCTTATGCCCAAAACATCGATGTTCCGGCATTTCAGCTTGGTGGCTACACCGTTTGGGGAGCAACCGCGATGATGTTAAGCGAATTAAAAGAAATGCTGAAGGCCGTGCTCTAAGCATAATTCTTATCTTTACAGCGATAAATCTTAAGAAAACAGGTAAATAATAAATTGATGGGATTGTTAAAAAAAAATCCGTTTGGGCATCCTCTCTTTTTTAAAAAATGGCTTATCCGGATCTTCGGATTATTGTCCCATCGCAGATATCGCGGATTTAACGAACTTCAGATTGAAGGATCCGAAATCATTAAAAATCTTCCGGATACCAATGTACTTTTCGTTTCTAATCATCAGACCTATTTTGCCGATGTTACGGCCATGTTTCACGTTTTTAATGCAAGCTTAAGCCATCGCGTAGATTCTATCAAAAATGTGGGATACCTGTGGCAACCTAAACTTAACGTGTATTACGTGGCGGCAAAAGAAACCATGAATGCCGGATTGCTTACCCGGATCATGAAATATGCCGGAGCTATAACGGTAGAAAGAACCTGGAGGGAGAAAGGCAAAGCCGTAAAAAGAGATGTAAACTTCAACGATACCGAAAATATTGGAATTGCTTTAAAGGACGGTTGGGTAATAACTTTTCCCCAAGGAACCACGAAGCCCTTTAAGCCTATCAGGAAAGGGACTGCTTACATTATAAAGGAATACAAACCTATTGTAATTCCTGTTGTTATTGATGGTTTTAGGCGCTCTTTCGACAAAAAAGGTCTTCGGATAAAGAAAAGAGGCATTCTGCAGACTTTTCAGATTAAAGAACCTTTGGAAATAGATTATGAAAATGAATCTATAGAGGATATTGTAGAAAAACTGGAATACGCCATAGAGCAACATCCGTCTTTTCTTAAAGTTATTCCGCAGGAAGAATTAGAGGAAATGGAGGAACTGAATAAAACCCGGCAATGGGATTATTGATGGTGAGAAGTTAAAAATCCAAAATTAGAGGTAAAGGTTAAAAGTTCAAAGTCGGGAGTTCAGAGTTAAAAGCTAAAATTATTACATCTCTAATTTTTTCAATTCTTCATAATTTTTCCGAAGCCGCTTTAGTAAAATCCCATAGATAACGCGGTAAAACAGCCAGATCAAACCAAGAAAGGCAGCAAGAATAAAAATGAAGATCCCCAGAAATTTGAACCACTGCCAGGCCGTAAACGAATATTTTGCAAGGTAGGAATTTTGAGATTCAATATGCAGATAGATCATATACGTTGTTATACCCACCACTGTTACAGCAGTATAAATCAGGATATAAGCAATGTAACATTTTACGGTTTTTCGGGTTCTAAGAATATTCTTCATTAAAGTAGCAGCATCATCGGTAGCCGAAATCTTACGATAATTTCTATAAAACCGGTAGATAAAAAAGAAGGTGATGGAGTAACTTACTACATAGGAAATTTTTGTTATTTCGGTTAAGTTATATTTTTCCAGTATCTGCCAGTAATCATCGTCGGCAAGAAAAATATTTATAAAGGTTCCCGCCAAAAGCTCCAAAACACTGATTATAAAGATCCATTTTACAATAGACGAGGATTTCTTCCATATAAGTTTATAAATCTCGTTATAGCTTAATCTGGGATAGTTTTTATCCTGCTTTTTCCAGTCTTTTTTTAATAACTCCAGTACATCCATAGGGTCACGGATTAATAATGTTTTTAAGCTTGGTTTTTATTCTGTTCATCTTCACTCTGGCGTTCACCTCGCTGATACCTAAAGTTTCAGAAATTTCTTTATAATTTTTGTCTTCCAGATACAGAAAAACAAGTGCTTTTTCAATGTCATTTAATTCTTTTACCGCACTGTACATCAATTTTATTTGTTGTTCTGTCTGGTCATCATATTCTGTTGCCGAAATCCTGAAATGTACTGAATCGTAATCTTGAGTCTGAATTCCTCTTTTTTTCTTACGGTATAAGGTTATGGCGGTATTCAAGGCTACCCGATACATCCAGGTACTAAATTTCGAATCTCCTCTGAACTTTGGATAGGCTTTCCATAATTGAATGGTCACTTCCTGAAACAAATCTTTATGAGAAGCTTCGTCGTTGGTATAGATCCTGCAAATCTTGTGCACAATGTTCTGGTGCTTCTCAAGATTTTTAACAAATTGATGTTCTAGATCTTTATTCACAAATAACGCTTGATGCAGGATTAGTATAGAAAGTGTGCTATTTGTTACAAAGGTGGAAAAAAAAGGGAGGTGAACAACTTCTCTTTACACTTAAGTGTCCTGCACGTTCAAAATTGCCCCTTTAAATCTTCAATTTTAACTAATTTTTCATATTAATAGAACCTTTCTCTGGAGGTTAAATAATAACTTTGAAAAACTTCTAATATGAACGTACCAGCATCCGACTTACCAAGAGTTGTTATTATAGGCGGAGGTTTTGCAGGAATATCTCTGGCGAAGAAACTTTTAAAAGAACAGGTGCAGACTGTTTTGCTGGACCGCAACAATTATCATACTTTTCAGCCTTTGTTATATCAGGTTTCTACCTCCGGCCTGGAACCCGATTCTATTGCCTATCCTCTTCGGA
>JBAVQO010000024.1:0-2534 GCA_049694135.1 Gillisia sp.
GTAACCAGCAATGTGCATTTATTTGATATTATATGACATCCTTAAAAATGAAAAACCCCGTAAATCCTGGGATTTCGGGGTTTTTGATTGAGTTTGTACCTCAAAAAGTGGAGTCGGAGGGGTTCGAACCCTCGTCCAAACAAGCAATTCAATTGCTTTCTACACGCTTAGTTTTCGCTTGATTGTCGATGCAAGACCGGCCGAAAACCACCAATCTTACACGTATTCCCGCTTAAGTTTCAAAACCGCATCAGGACCCTGCGGTTTCTATATTTACTTTACCGGTGCCTCTGTTGTGGACGCCGTAAATCAAGGCTTCCACGAGACATCTTGGCTCTCTACCTTGTAGAGACTAAGTATAACCTACTATAATTCGGTTACGCAGCCAAGGCGTAGTTATTCTCGCCGTTTAAAAAAGTGTGAAATATGAGATTTACGAGCTATATCCCAGCGCTCGACGTGCTTACAACTCAATTAGACTCGCTGTCAAAACCAAGTCGACCCCATAAAAGTATGAACATTTCTTTGTAATAATGGCGTTCCCCTCGTAAAAACGAGGGTCGGGCTATTCGCTTCAATCCCCGATAAAAACCGGGGGATTTTCGCTGCTATCCCTAACGCGAATGCAAAGATACAGATTAAAATTTATATCTTTACAACTCCTGTATTTTACTTCAAAACCTATACCACACTATGATAAAATTTGCGCTGATCGCAGAACGAAAGACACCCCCCGACAGAAGAGTCGTTTTTTCGCCTGAAAAACTCCAGGAAGTTGTGCAACGCTTTCCAGAAGCACACTTTAAAGTAGAACATTCAGACATTCGTATTTTTAGCGATCAGCAGTACCGGGAAGCAGGATTTGAAGTTTCCGAAGATGTTTCAGATTGCGATGTTTTGCTGGGAGTGAAGGAAGTTCCTGTTTATAACCTTATTCCTGATAAGAAATATTTTTTCTTCTCGCATACCATCAAAAAGCAACCCTATAATCGGGATCTGTTAAGGGAAATCCTAAAGAAAAACATTGAATTGTACGACCACGAAGTAATCAAAAAAGAAAACGGGCAGCGCCTCATAGGTTTTGGTAGGTATGCCGGGATTGTGGGTACCTACAACGCCATTAGGGCGCTGGGTCTTCGGGATCAAACTTTTCAACTGCCAAAAGTTGAGCAATTACCCGATTTAGCTTCTGTTTTAAAAGAACTGAATCCTGTGGAAATCCCGCCTTTAAAGATTGTGCTTACCGGCATCGGAAAAGTGGCGCACGGGGCTATGGAAATTCTGGACTATCTGGGAATCAAAAAAGTAAAAGCAGAAGATTATCTCAACACAACTTTTCCTTATCCTGTTTATTGTCAGCTTGATGTTATGGATTATAATAAGCGCAGGGATGGTCAAGATTGGAAGGTCCAGGAATTTTACGATCACCCCGAAGATTTCGAATCCGACTTTGGCCGATTTGCCAAAGTGTCAGATATTTTTATCGCCGGACATTTTTACGGCACCGGCGCACCGGTTTTTTTCTCAAAGGAACAGGCAAAAGCTCCTGATTTTAAAATAAAACTGGTTGCCGATATTTCCTGCGATATCAATGGCCCAATTGCCAGTACTATTCGCCCCTCGACAATTGCAGAACCCATTTATGGTTATGATCCCCAAACGGGTGCCGAAACAGATTTTCGAAAAAAAGGAGCTATTACGGTAATGGCCGTAGATAATCTGCCGTGTGAATTGCCCAAAGATGCCAGCGAAGGTTTTGGCGAAATGTTCTTAAATTCAGTTATTCCGGCTTTTTTCAATGGAGATAAAGATGGGGTTCTGGAGCGTGCAAGAATGACGAAAAATGGAAAATTAACACCCCGATTTCAATATCTAGAGGATTTTGTAAACGGAAAAGAAAACTACCATCAATAAGCAATAAACAATGCACACTGGGCGATAAGCTTTAAGCTCTAAGCTGTAAGAATAAATCAATTCTTAGAATTGGTTTTTGTTCCTTCTATAATTCCGCAGGTAAGAATGCCTAAGGAATAACAGAACAAATCGTTTACAGAAAAACTGCTGCCCAGCATGATCATTACCAATTTTGGAGGCTGGTACTGAAGCAGCTTTACAATGTTGATGAGTTGGAAAAATTCTACGCCAAAGGAAAATATTAAAACGTAAAGCAAGCCTTTTACAACAGAAATTCTGGAAATACTCATTAAGAAACAGTAGATCAGAATGACCACCAGGAAATCTCCCAGGTAAGGTCGGATAAAATGATCGTGTGCGAATTCGGCGATCAGAATTTCAATGATCAGCAGGAACAGAAATCCGAAAAAGTAATGAGTTCTGCTGTTTCTTTTTAATTTCTTCATTTAAAAAATTCTGGAGTTATCTTCTAAAATTACCAAATTCGGCAAGGCAGGCATCGAGCGATTTTCTGTCTTTATGGCCAGCCATTTATTTCGTCTTATTTCATAATGAAATTTATCCATTTCTGTAGAGATTTTCATAGGCATTCTTTCAAATTAACAGGCATTTAGTTGGTG
>JBAVQO010000025.1:0-3528 GCA_049694135.1 Gillisia sp.
AAAAGCTTTTGGAAAAACGCTGGTTTTATGATCAAAATCTATCCCTTTCAGGTTGAAATCCTTGTTTTTGTCCTTGCTATTTTCTGCTCCTGTAACCCCTTCTATGGAAGTGAAAATACTTTCAACCGCCTGAGAGCTCACAAAATTATACCAGCGATTAATGCTGTAATTCAGGAATTTCTCCCGGTTAAGATTAGTGGTTTTTGCCACTACATCTATTTTTAACAGCAAGGCTTCCCAACTGGTTATTTTATAGATAAAATTAGATTCGCGGTCCCAAAAATCGTTTTGTTGCCGCCCCCATTCATATGGAAAAACACAACGTTTTTTAAGTTCCTTTTCAATCTGAAGAAGATCCTGATCGGTCATGATATTATAAGAGTTAAAAAAGGCATTAGCACCATTAAAATCAACAGGATCTCCTTTACCAGACGCAACCCTTTTCTCTCAAAAAGATTGGAAAGAATGATGGAACAGGGAACAAAGATAAAA
The DNA here is from genome assembly GCA_049694135.1 of Gillisia sp. Classification (GTDB taxonomy): domain Bacteria; phylum Bacteroidota; class Bacteroidia; order Flavobacteriales; family Flavobacteriaceae; genus Gillisia. Next base: position 493 of record JBAVQO010000025.1, read on the forward strand.
AGCAACTCACTCCCGTTTTTTGTGGGGGCTAATCCCGCAGCTGCAAGCGCCACTCCAAGCGTTAGCAGCACAAGAATGTAGGTGGGACGTGAACGGATACTCGATTTTTGCATTAGCCCTATATAATATAGCACGGCCCATGCAGACATAACCGATATAAAAAGCAAAGGCACAAGAAGCCGTGTTTCTTTATAATTCTGAAAACTGAAGTTGCTTCCATCGAACCACGGACTTAACTCGTAATATTCGTTGTAAACCACCAGATGAAATCCAAAAACCAACAAAAAAACTGTAAATATCCCTACCAGCGGGATAAGCCAGTTCTTAAAATAGGTGGAAGTATGGAGCAAAATTCCCGCATACACAATCATAAGAAACAGAATAGACCAGAAATAAAAAAGCGAGGCGATACAAACCCAGAAGGTGGCATCAAAAAGCTTTTTTCGCACCTCTTTCCTGGATTTCAGGCTTATAATGCGGCGAAGAGCCAAAAGCACAAAAAAATTCGCGACAATGATGGAATTGTCTTTTAGTATCGCCAGAAAAGAAAGAGAAAAGGCTGCAAAAAACAGAATTTTGTAGGCGCTTCGCCTGGTGAGGTCATTCTTTCGCGCGATAAAATCCAGAACACTAATGCTAAAAATAAAGGTTCCCAGAACAGCGATTTCGGCAATAACTTTAGACAGGTGAAAATCTGCAACGACCGTATCTGCATTTACCCAAATAAAAAAAAGAGCCATAAAAAAGGCGACTATCAGAAAATTACCGGGTTTTGATTTGCTAAAAAATCTTGCTAGCATTGTGGAATTTTATACTTTTGTAATATAATATAACAAAGTTATACCATGACAGATTTTTTTCACGGAATTGCCTGGCTTTTTGAAAATATACTTTTCATTCCATTCGATTTTCTAAGACATCTACAAGCAGATACCTGGTGGGGTGCAAATATTATAAGTTGGATCTTCCTTTTGATAGGAGCTGCTGCTTTTACTTATTGGATGTTGCAACTTAAGAAATTTCACGATGAGGGCGATGAAGATCGTGGAGAAAACACCAAGCCGTTTTTAGGATAAATCGAATCCGATATCCTTTCTAAAATACATCTTATCAAAATGAACTTTTTGGGCATTTTGATAAGATTTTTTTATGGCCTCTTTATAATTTTTTGCGAGCGAGGTTATTGCCAGGACTCTGCCGCCGTTGGTAAGAACTTCGCCCTCTTCTGCCCGGGTTCCCGCATGAAAAATTACGGAACCTTCCATATCTTTCAGCCCGCTTATTTTTTTTCCTTTTTCATAATTTTCGGGATATCCACCCGAAACCAGCATAATAGTTGCGGCGGCATCTTCTTCAATCTCCAACACGGCATTTTTCAACGTTTGCCTTCCGGTATTTTCGAGCAATTCCACCAAATCTGACTTTATTCTCGGCAACACAACTTCTGTTTCCGGATCGCCCATGCGCACGTTATATTCAATAACATAGGGATTGTCTCCAACTTTTATAAGCCCTATAAAAATGAAACCTTTATAATCGATTTTTTCGTCTCTGATTCCCTTTATGGTAGGTTTCACAATTCTTTCTTCAATCTTTTTCAGAAAAGATTCATCTGCAAAAGGAACCGGCGACACGGCTCCCATTCCACCGGTGTTTAGGCCTGTATCCCCTTCTCCTATTCGTTTGTAATCTTTGGCCGTGGGCAGAATTTTATAGTCTTTCCCGTCGGTAAGCACAAAAACACTGAGTTCTATTCCTTTTAAAAATTCTTCGATCACCACTTTATTACCTGCGGCTCCAAATTTATTGGATACCAGCATGTTTTCAAGCTCGTTCTTTGCTTCCTCCAGATCCTCGAGAATCAAAACACCTTTTCCGGCTGCCAATCCGTCGGCTTTTAGTACGTAGGGAGGCGTTAGTTGTTCTAAAAATTTCTTACCGGCATCGAGACTTGCTGCTGTAAAACTTTCATAAGCAGCGGTGGGAATTTTATTCATAAGCATGAATTCCTTTGCGCGCTCTTTACTTCCTTCCAGCAAAGCTCCCCGGCGGGAAGGGCCAATAACCAACACTTTTTTCAGCCTTTCATCTTCAGCAAAAAAATCGGTTATTCCCTGTACCAAAGGATCTTCGGGTCCTACCACCAGCATTTCAATATTTTCTTTTAGTACAAAATCGGCAATTGCTTCAAAATTGGTTACCTTCAAATCTACATTTACGGCTATTTCTCCGGTTCCTGCATTTCCGGGCGCCACAAAGAGTTTCTCGCATAGCGGACTTTGAGAAATTTTATAAGCAAATGCGTGTTCCCGGCCGCCTGAACCTAAGATTAAAATATTCATAGAGATGTAGATTTATATTCTTGTGCCAAAAATAAATGTTTGTAAATTGAAGCACTAATTATTTCAGCTAAAATAAAGCTAATTACGCCTTTGAACTGGTTTAAACTTTCTTTGCAACTCAATAGATTTCCTATAAACAGGGCGCAGCAGTTGCTCTCTGAGATCAAGGATATTCCTACGCGCGAATATGAGGGATATATCGAAAAGAAGCGAAAGGAGATTGTAGAATATCATTTAAAAAACAATCTTTATTATCGTTCCTTTTTTGAAAATAAAGATTTTACCGAATGGGAAGAGGTACCTGTAATGCAAAAAGCTGATTTACAGCGGCCATTACAGGAGCGATTGAGCGGTGCGTATAGTAAAAAAAACGCGTATATAGGAAAGACATCAGGTTCCAGCGGCCATCCTTTTATTTTTGCCAAGGACCGTTTTTGTCATGCCCTTACCTGGGCAGAATTTATTGACCGCTACCATTGGATCGGTGTTAATTTGAATTCTTCGCTGCAGGCTCGTTTTTATGGAATTCCGCTGGATTTTTACGGAAATCTTACCGAAAGATTCAAAGACAGAATGAGCCTGCGACGGCGATTTAACGTTTTTGACCTAAGCGATGAAAAAATGCAGGCCTTTCTCGATCGTTTCAAAAAATCGAGTTTCCATTATATAAACGGTTATACCAGTGCCATCCTAC
>JBAVQO010000026.1:0-8647 GCA_049694135.1 Gillisia sp.
CCTTTATATCATTTTCTGAAGCGAATTTTTCCCGGTTTTCTTTGGTTGAAGAATATACTCCTGCCACTTCTACTGTGGCGCTAAATACCCTTTTCAGGGCTTCCAAATGAAAGCCGGCGGCAAACCCGGATCCTACGATACCTGCACATACAACTGGTTTTTCCATAATTTAATTAAAGAGAAACCCCTCTTTTCCACGGAATAAAGTCATCCTGATTTAATTCGTCTGCTTTGGACTTTATTTCTCCGCTGGCAACTTTTATTACGTATTCCAGGATTTCTTCTCCCATTTCCTGAATGTTCTTTTCGCCTTTTATAACCGGACCGGTATCGATATCGATAATGTCGGGCATTCTTTTGGCTAAAATAGAATTAGAAGAAACTTTAATAACCGGCGCAATAGGATTGCCGGTTGGAGTGCCCAGGCCGGTGGTAAAAACCACCACATTAGCACCGGAACCTACCATTGCGGTGGTACTTTCTACATCGTTTCCGGGAGTACATAAAAGATTTAATCCCGGTTTTTTTACATATTCGCCGTAATCCAAAACCGCTTCAATAGGAGAAGTACCTCCTTTTTTGGCTGCTCCGGCAGATTTCATCGCGTCGGTTATAAGTCCGTCTTTGATGTTTCCGGGTGAAGGATTCATATCGAAGCCGGATCCCGAAGCTACTGCGGCTCCTTCGTAGGCTTTCATAAGTTCCATAAATCTGTTGGCGGTGTCATCGTCCACACATCGATTTACCAACTCCTGCTCTACTCCACATAGTTCGGGAAATTCAGAAAGTATGGGCGAACCTTTTAATGCCGATAATAAATCTGATGCATAGCCTAAAGAAGGATTGGCCGAAATTCCGGAGAATCCATCAGAGCCACCACATTCCAGCCCCATTTTTAGCTTAGAGAGCGGCGCAGGTTTTCTTCGGATTTCATTCGCCTTTCGGATGCCTTCAAAAGATTCGCGAATAATCTTATTCAGCATATCATCTATGGTTCCCTCCTGCTGCTGTTCATAGATCAAAAGAGGCTTTTTATTATCGGGATTTATTTCATTTAAGGCATTTTTGAAGATATCTACCTGAAGATTCTGGCAGCCTAAACTTAACACGGTGGCGCCGGCAACGTTCGGATTGTTTACATATCCCGCCAACAACTTAGAAAGAGCCACAGAATCCTGGCGAATACCGCCGCAACCTCCCTGGTGCGTTATGAATTTTACTTCAATATTATCGAAAATATCTTTTTCCTGTTCGCTGTCCTCATCAAAAGCTTCAATATCATTCCCACTGATCAGGTTTCGCAGTAATTGCCGTTGTTTATTCGATTTTTGAAAAGAAAGTTCCTTTTCAAAAACATCTTTTAAAAGCTCTACATTTCGATTTTCACAAAACACCAGAGGAAAGAACAGCCAGATGTTCGCGGTCCCCACCTGCCCGTCTTCGCGATGATAGCCATTAAAAGTGCGGTTTTTGAACCTGGAAATATCGGGTGCTTTCCACGCTGTAGTTTCAGTCTTTCCAAAAGTGGAATTAGCTTCATGTTTAATATTTTCGACTGTTAACACTCCGCCTCTTTTTATTTCGGTATTAGCCTTGCCCACCAGAACGCCGTACATAAAAATGCTGTCGCCAGGAGAAAGATCCACAAGAGTTAATTTATGTTTTGCCTGGGTGTCGCTAAGGATCCTGATATCTTCTCCTTCAAAATTGATCACATCGCCTTCCCACACATCTGTCAACGCAATGGCGATATTATCGTCAGGATGAACTTTTATTAATTTACTTTTCATCTGCTTGTATTTTTTGTTATTCGTCGGTTTCCTGCTGAAAAACCGCATCTTTTTGCTTCCCCCGATGTTATTTATCAGAAAAGGATTTAAAACCAGCTTCAACTCCTCTATTATCGATGCAATCGAGTGCAAAAGCAATTCTTTCCTTTAAGTTAGGGATTTTTGTTAAATCCTGCCCCCAATAGGATTCATTACTTAAGATTTCTTCGGTAATTTCTTTATAACTGTTATGTTCCCAGCTTTTGCGAAGCTGTTTTACCACTTCTTCATCATCGTTCACGGGCAGGGAATGCCCTTTCCATTCGCCTTTATAAAATCTTACAAGGCACGCAAAGGCATAGGTAAGGTGTAGCGGTAATTTGTTAAATTTTTCCTGAAACTCGAGCAAACTAGGCAGAACCCTGACCTTAAATTTTGAAATTGAATTTAAAGCGATACTCGACAACTGGTGTTTTATAAAAGGATTCCTGAAGCGGTCAAAAACTTCTTCAGCAAAACTTTTTAATTCTTCTTCTGAAAGATCCAACGTGGGAATGATCTCCTCAAAAACCGCTTTTTGAACAAATTTTCCTGTAAAACCATCATCTACGGTTTCTTTAACGGTTTCATTTCCGAAGAGAATAGAGAAAGGCACCATCGTGGTGTGAGCGCCATTTAGAATTCTTACTTTCCGGGTGCGATAAGGCTGCAGATCTTTTACCACCAAAATATTTTCGTCTATACTGTCGAAAGGGATCTTTTTCTTCAATTTTTCGTCTCCTTCTATCACCCAGAGCAAAAAAACTTCGGCCGAAACAATCATTTTATCTTTATAATCCAGCTGTGCTTCGTAGGCTGAAATATCATCTTTAGGATAACCCGGAACAATTCGATCTACCAGGGTATTATGGAAATCGTTGCTGTTTTCGAGCCAGTTTTTGAAGTCATTTTCCAGATTCCATAGCTCTACATACTGAAAAATCACGTTTTTCAGAGTGTCGGCATTATGATTTATCAATTCGCAGGGAATAATGCTTAGGCCTTTATTCTTTGCGCCTTTGAAATGTTTGAAACGCTCATACAACAGAGCGGTTACCTTGGCCGGAAAACTCTTATGAGGATGCCCTTTTAAGGTATCTTCAGAATTGAAAGCAATACCTGCTTCTGTTGTGTTTGAGATCAGAAATTCAAGCTCCTCCTCTTTAGCCAGATCAAGAAATTCACTGTAATCGAGATAGGGATCGATGGTTTTTTCAATACAGCTTATGATGCGTCTTTCTTCAATTTCTTTCCCTTTTTTTACTCCTCGCATAAAAAGAGTATAAAGCCCGTCCTGATCTTCGAGCATTTCCACCATTCCCCCCGGAAGAGGCTGAATAACGGCTACGCCCGCGTTAAAGTCTGAACTGGAATTGAGTTTATCTATTATATAATCTACAAACGCCCGAAGAAAATTTCCTTCCCCAAACTGCACTACTTTTATCGGCAATTTCTGAGTTATTCCGGCAGTCTTTCGGTTTAATTTTTTCATTTTCGTTTTGTCCATAACAATTATTTTTTTCGGCTTATTCAAAAAGGCTCGGAAGCCACAGGGTTATTTGAGGTACAAAGGTTACCAAAAGCAAGACGATAACCATGACCACATAGAGCGGAAGCAAAGGTTTCATCACCTTTTGGATCGTGGTTTTTGCCACACCCACTCCAATAAAGAGCACAGAACCTACTGGTGGTGTACATAATCCTACGCATAAATTCATCACCATCATGATCCCAAAATGCACCGGATTTACCCCCAGGTTTTCCAGCACGGGTAAAAATATCGGAGTAAAAATCAGTACAGCCGGTGTCATGTCCATAAAAGTTCCCACGAACAACAACAGCAGGTTTATAATAAGTAAAATCACGTATTTATTGTCGCTTAGAGCCAGTAAAGCGCTGCTTACCGACTGCGGAATATTTTCAAAAGACATTACCCAGGACATACTCATAGAAGTAGCGATAAGCAACATCACAATTGCTGTGGTTCCTACTGAATTTAAGAACACCTTGTACAGGCTTTCTTTATCAAGTTCCTTATAAATGAAGGAAAGAATTAACGTGTAAAGAACTGCAATTCCTGAAGCTTCGGTAGCGGTGAAAATTCCTGAAACGATTCCTCCAATCACCACCACCAGTAAAAGCAAACTCGGCAATGCATGTAAAAAAGTGATCAGAATTTTGTTCACACTTGTTTTTTCTCCGGCCGGGTATTTTTTCTTTTTGATCCAAACCGCGGCAGTTAACATAAGAGCAAGCCCCATTAAAATCCCCGGAAGATAACCTGCAAGGAACAACGAAGCGATGGAAACTCCGCCGCTGGCAAGAGAATATACAATCAACACATTCGAAGGTGGTATTACCAGTCCTGTGGTAGAAGCGGTAATGTTTATCGCGGCACCAAATTCCTTAGAATAATTTTCCTTTTCCATCGGTGGGCCTAAAATACCTCCAATTGCTGAAGCCGCTGCTACTGCAGATCCGGAAATAGCTCCGAACAACATGGCGGCGATCACATTCACGTAAATCAATCCACCCGGCAAGGCCCCAATGAGCGCTTTGGCAAAACTGATGAGCCGATTGGCAATCCCCCCCTGATTCATAATTTGCCCGGCCAGGATAAAAAATGGAATGGCTAATAATGAAAAACTGTCCAGCCCTGTCGCCATACGTTGGGCTACCGTGGTAAATGCCGGAACAGAATCGATGGAGATAAACATGGTAAGCAAACAGGAAATTCCTATAGACCAGGCTACCGGTACGCCGATACTTAAAAGTATCAGAAAAGAAAGAACTAAAATCAATATTTCAGTGATCATACCAGATATTCTTTTGAGTGAACAATTTCATTGATTTTATAGATGATAATCAGAACACCGCTTAAAGGAACCACCATATAAACCACAGAAAGTGGCAGATCTAAAGCGGCAGAAGTCTGCCCCAGATCGTAATTCATATAAACCAGATTGCTGCCGCCAATAATAAAAACCAGCAGACAGAAAAGAATAATCAGCACATTAATACCAATATTAAGGCGTTTCCTGCTTTGTGGACTCAATTTGGGTGATAGGATATTTATTGCCAGATGTTGCTGCTGTCCAGAGGCGTATGCTGCTCCCAAAATTCCTATCCAAATAAGTAAAAACCTGGCGATTTCTTCAGTATAGGAACTAGGAGAATTTAGGATATATCTGGAAAATACCTGCCATAAAACAGCAAGTACAATGAGCACCATCAGGAAAACCAGGAAATTGCCCAAAAGCTTATCTAATCTTTTTTTCATCTTATTATTTTGTAGCCTGTATGGCTTTAATCACTTCTTTCATTTGTGGATCCTGCTTAAATTCCTCGTACATGGGCTGCACTTTTTCCCGAAAAGGTTCTTTATCTACATCAATCACCTTTACCCCTGCCTTTTTTATTTCCTCCAATGCATGTAATTCGGCATCGCGCCAGAGTTTCTTTTCATATTCTGAAGATTCCATCGCTGCTTCTTTTACCCATTTTTGCTCCTGTTTGGTGAGTTTATTCCAAACAATGGTGCTGATTAAAAGTTCATCGGGCAGGGCCGTATGCTCATCCTGAATAAAATATTTACACACTTCGTAATGATGCGATAAATAAAAGCTGGGCAGGTTATTTTCTGCTCCGTCCACGATTCCCTGTTGAAGTGCGGTATATAATTCTCCCCAGGAAATAGGGGTAGGCGATCCACCTAGTAACTTTACCATTTGTATGGCAGTTTGGCTTTCCATTACCCGTAATTTCATTCCCTTTAAGTCTGACGGTTTATGAACCGGTTCTTTGGTATAAAAACTACGGCTTCCGGCATCGTAAAAGGTTAAACCTTTTAAGCGATTGGGAATACTTTCGTTTAGAAGCTTCTCTCCAATATCACTTTCCAGCACATTAAATCGTTGCTGCCTGTTTTTAAATAAGAAAGGCAGACCGAAAACCTTCAAACTCGGAGCAAAATTTTCGAGTACCCCGGTAGAAACCTTTGTCATTCCTAAACTTCCAATTTGCAGTAGCTCCAAACATTCCCGCTCCGAGCCCAACTGCTGATTGGGATAAATATCGATTTGAAGGGTGCCATGGGATTTTTCTTTAAGTCTTTTGGCCATATACAGCATCGCTTTATGAACAGGATGCGTCACATCCAGGCTGTGCCCCAGTTTTATAACCTTTACCTTTGAATGGGCATTGCAGGCCGTAATGAACACCGAAAGCAACACCAGTAAGCTGTATCGTATTATTCTATTCTTCCGAAGAAATCTCATGCAGTTTTTTTAAGGGTATTGAATTGCGTTTGCATTTTATAAATAATCTGGCCCAATAATTTCGTTAACGTTTTATCCTTCCACTGGTATTTCCCCGTACCACCTCCAGAACTTCTTCTACACACACCAGATTGGCATCTCCTACGTGAGTATGTTTTAAAGCGCAGGCAGCATTGGCAAAGTCCAGCGCCCGCTGATCTTCAAAATTCTGAAGACCATAAATAATACCTGCAGCAAAAGCATCGCCGGTTCCAATTCTATCCACCACGGGAGTGATCTCCAGTTCTTCTGTCCTGAGAAATTCGTTGCCGGTCCAGGCCCTGCCATACATTTTTTGCCACGAGGCACTAACGCTGGTTCGAACCTTATCAAACACTTTTTCAATCGAAGGATGTTTCTTTTTCAATGCTTTGCAGGCGTTGATAAAACCTTCTTCATCTGACTCAAAATCTGAATCCAGGATCTCGTTTATCTCTTCTGTTCCTCCAATAAATATGGTGGAAAAATCAATTAATTCAGCTAAAACTTCTTTTCCTTTTCTTCCGTAGCGCCAAAGGTTTTTTCGGTAGGCAGGATCTGCTGTTACCATAATTCCTTTTGCTTTTGCCACAACTAAACCTTTTTTAAGCGTCTGGTAAGCTCCTTCTGAAATCGCCGGGGAAATTCCTGTCCAGTGAAAACAATTAGCATCTTCAAGAATTCGGTCCCAATCAAAATCTTCAGGTTTTATATTGGCAAAGCAACTATTCAGCCGATTGTAAACAACCTTACTGGAGCGCATCGCCGATCCTACTTCCATAAAATACAATCCCAGCGGATGATCGGTTTTTCTTACTTCTGAAACATCGATAGCAAATTTCCGAAGGGCTGCCAGGGCTGCGTCGCCCACAATGTCGTTGGAAACATTCGTTACATGCTTTACTTCCAGCCCGAAATAAGCAACGGAAGCGGCCACATTCATTTCGGTGCCTCCAAAGAAAAAATCCATCTGGGTCGCCTGCTGAAGAATTCGATTATCTGAAGGTGATAACCGCATCAACACCTCGCCAAAAGTGATAATTTTTTGCTTCTTTTCAATGCTGTTTTTCATTTAGAGTTCCTGCCTCAGAATTCACTTTTTTACAACTTTCTGAAGATCGTGTCCTGTTATTTTTTAATGCGTTTTATAAGGTCCAGGGTTTCCCGAACCGTTTTTTCCAATTTCTCGAAATCCTTGTTTGCCAGAATATCTTTAGAAATTAATTTAGATCCCATTCCCACGCAGGTTACACCTGCATCAAACCATCCTTTCAGGTTTTCTTCAGTGGGAGAAACTCCACCAGTGGGCATAATACTGGTCCAGGGGCTTGGTCCTTTTATTCCTTTTACGAACTGTGGCCCATAAATATCGCCGGGAAATAATTTCACGATCTCACATCCCAGTTCCTCTGCGCGAGCGATTTCGCTCAGGGAACCACAGCCGGGTGACCATAATACTTTTCTGCGATTACAGACCACTGCGATATCTTCCCGCAGTACCGGAGTAACGATAAAATTCGCGCCCAACTGCATATATAACGAAGCTGCGGCAGCATCGGTTACAGATCCTACTCCAAGGATCATTCCCGGTAATTCTTTTATCGCATATTTATTGAGTTCTCCAAAAACTTCAAACGCAAAATCTCCGCGACTGGTAAATTCCAGTAGCCGCGCTCCCCCGTCGTAACAGGCTTTAAGTACTTTTTTCCCTAATTCAACGTCAGGATGAAAGAACAAGGGCACCATCCCGTTTTCCTTCATTACCGACGCTACTTCTAATCTTGAATATTGAGCCATATCATTAATCTTTTATCTGGACACGCGCCCGGAAGCATCACCACCCATTAATTTTTTAACTTCATCGATAGTTACCAAATTCGCATCGCCTTTAATCGTGTGTTTTAAAGCTGAAGCAGCCACCGCGAAATTCAGCGCGTTCTGGTCGTCATCGGGATATTGTAACAATCCGTAGATAAGGCCGCCCATAAAGGAATCTCCGCCACCTACACGATCTACAATGTGTGTAATATTATACTCGGGAGATTTCAGCATTTTTTCGCCATCATATAAAACTCCAGCCCAGGTATTATGAGAAGCCGAAATTGAGCCGCGAAGCGTGGTAATCACTTTTTTCGCATTGGGGAATTTCTCCATCATTTGCTCACAAACCGATAAAAAAGCTTCGGCTTTTACGTGCTCGCCCTGGGTGGTAATATCCAAACCTTCGGGTTTTATTCCGAAGTGCTTCTCTGCATCTTCTTCATTTCCAAGAATAATATCGCAGTAAGAAGTAAGTTCTGTCATAATGGCTTCCGGCTCTACCCCGTATTTCCATAATTTCGCCCGATAATTTAAATCGGTAGAAACCGTTAAACCCATTTCTTTGGCTGTTTTTACCGCTTCCAGGCACACATCGGCTGCTCCCTGAGAAATAGCGGGAGTAATACCGGTCCAGTGAAACCACTCGGCATCTTTAAAGACCTCTTTCCAGTCGATCATTCCTTTTTCGATTTCAGAAATAGCCGAATGAGCACGGTCATACAC
>JBAVQO010000027.1:0-1827 GCA_049694135.1 Gillisia sp.
GTAGAAAGGTTTGTTCATCTTTAAAAGGGCAGACCTTTCTCTATTAATGATCTTAAATTTTATCAGGAATTTATAGCTCCCAGGGTATAAAGTCTTTCCATGCTGGGAGATTTACTACCCCCGTCAGGTTCTAACGTAATTCCAAAGGCTTCTGAAGTATTTGGATTGGGTAATTGGAAGATTTTGTTCTTGTCTGTATCGAATTTCTTCAACAATCCTATACTGGTAGGTTTTAAGGGATTCATTTTTAAAGACCACACCTGGTATACCATTCCTTTGGGAGGCTCCGGTAATTCTTTGGCGTCTACAAAGGCCACGTTATGTTCTTTGTCCCAGTATACAGCAGCGTAAGCATCTGGCGCAGCTTTTTGCCCTTGTAAAGGCACTTTTATCATGTTTTTGTTGCGCATCATATCCAGGAGCTCCTGGGTCTTATCTGCATTTGCACGGGCATTTGCGATCTCTGTTTCCATTTGTGCATTTTGAACCTGCATTTGTGCAAGACGATCGCGCAATTCTGTATTTTTCTGGTAAAGAAAAAAGGAACCAATTAGGAAAACCACACAGGCAGCCCAACCTACATAAGCAGGCCAATTAGTTCTCTCTTTTATAGGAATAATTTTATCTTCTGAAGAAGATTTTCTTTCTTGTTTCAGAGCCAGTTTATTCTTTAAACTAACAAGCATTTCTTCAGGATTATAAGGTGCTGTAGCTGCAGAAAGGTTGATTAGCGATTTCTCTATCTCTTCTACCTCGGCTTTAACTTCAGGATATTGCTTCAAAAAAGCGGTTACTTCTTCGCTTTCCTTTTCTGAAAGCGCGCCGTAAACGTATAATTCTAAAATTCCAGACGATATGTATTCCTGAATATCCATTATTCCTTAACTGTTGATCTTAATTTATCTATGCAAACACGGTTCCTGGTTTTCACCGTTCCCAGTGGTATTCCAAGTTCTTCTGAAGTCTCTTTTTGAGTAAACCCTTTAAAGAATAAGAGGTCGATTATTTTTTTGCAAATGGGTTCCAGAATATCAATATATTTCTGTAGGCCAATCGCGTCCATTTTTCCGGAGAAATTACTTTGGGACTCCAGTATATCTACGAAATTATCGCTCTTCAGGTTTAATTTTTTGTTTTTAAAGCTTTTAGATCTTATTTTATCTATAGATGCGTTTCTGGCAATATTCAAGACCCAGGTAAAAAATCGCCCTTTTTTGGAATTGTACGAAGCCGCGTTGTTCCAAATCTTCATGAAAACATCCTGCAGAACTTCTTCTGCAACTGCTTCATCTCTAATAATGCTGTATATAATTCCGAAGGTGCTTTCCGAATATAACTCATAAATGCGTTCAAAGGCTTTTTCGTTTCCCGATTGCAGTTCAATAATAAGCTGGTCTTGTTGCATACAGTTAATTGTGTGATTAAAAGTATAAAAATAATCTCACAAAAAATAAGAGCAACCAAAAATGGTTGCTCTTTACGTTTCTATACTCAGGGATGATTAGTCCTTTGTAATGGCGCCGCATCCAACACGTTTTCCTGCTGCACCAGAAGGTTGAGAGGTAAAGTCATCGGCTCCCTCGTGTACAATAATAGAATGACCTAAAATATCTTTGTTAGAATCTCCACAACCAATACACCATTCATTCGTAGTCATGGTAATAGTACCGTGGCCATCTTTGTCTACATCAAAATTACCGATGTCTCCTTTGTGATAGCCATTTGCACTTCCCCATTTTCCGTGTTGTTCGTTGGTAGGATTCCAGTGTCCGCCGGCAGAAGTTCCATCGTCTGCAGAACAATCTGCATTTTCGTGAATGTGGATGG
>JBAVQO010000028.1:0-2948 GCA_049694135.1 Gillisia sp.
ACTATACCACAAAAAGGCTTTATAAAGCAACAATTTCTCGCGGAATCCTAGTTCAGAAAAAGTGTATTCCTGTAAATTATTTTCAAATTTTTGCTTTATTTCCAGTGTTTCCTCTTCGGTCCTCGCGTGGCCCATTTTTAAATAAATACTGTATATTTCCAGCGATAAATTTGAAAGCTTACTGGCTATTAAGTTTAACCTGATCAGTTTTTCGGTCTGCGAGATCAGGGTTTCTGCCCGATTGTAAATACTACGGGTAATGTATTGAGATTCAATTATTTTTTCCCATTCCAGAATTTCGTATGCCACATTCTTTTCTTCATAAAACAAAGCGGTGCTTTTTACTTTATCCAGGAGTTTTAAGCTTTGTTTGTACAGTCCCTTTCGGTAAAGAATCAGCGCAAAATCCTGTTGCTCCCTAATTTGAACCGGAATACTCTGATGCACCGGATTTAAGCGGAGGCTGATTAAAATCTGCTTATACAAATGCGCTTTTACATTGGAAAGCTGCTGCTTGCTAATGTTCGTTTTGTGCAAAATAGCTTTTTCGTCGTACCGGCTTTGCTTATCCAGTATTTTAAACAAATTCAGGAATTTGCTGTCGCTGTTTACTCCTACTCTTCCCACGTATAATGAAAACTGTCTTTTTTCGGAAGGAGATAAAGATTTTATTAAGCTGAAGAGGTTTTCGGTTAAATCGTTGGTCATTGTAACAGGTACGTTTTTAATAAACTAAAAATCAGAAGTTTAACCTTTTTGTTTTACTATTAATTATCGTAATTCCGGAGGTATTTTTTCTTCAGTGCAGAAGTTATCCAATACTTTAGTTAAAGATAAAACAAAAAAAATCTGTTATGGGCACAGAAAAAGTACAAATTTTTGATACCACTCTTCGAGACGGCGAACAGGTCCCCGGATGTAAACTGAATACTTCGCAAAAGTTAAAGATTGCATCCCGCCTCGACGAACTGGGCGTAGATGTTATAGAAGCGGGGTTTCCTGTTTCAAGTCCGGGAGATTTTAAGTCGGTTTCAGAAATTTCAAAAATAGTTAAAAATGCCAGCGTTTGCGGATTAACGCGTGCGGTAAAAAAAGACATTGAAGTTGCCGCCGAAGCCTTAAAACATGCTAAAAAACCCCGAATCCATACCGGAATCGGAACTTCTGATACTCATATAAAATATAAATTCAATGCTACCCGCGAAGAAATAATTTCCAGGGCAAGGGAAGCCGTTTCCTATGCCAAAAAGTTCGTTGAAGACGTAGAGTTTTATGCTGAAGATGCCGGCAGAACCGAGAATGAATATCTTGCTCGAGTTTGTGAAGCCGCCGTAAAAGCAGGAGCCACCGTCCTTAATATTCCCGATACCACCGGATATTGCTTACCCGAAGAATACGGAAAAAAAATAAAGTACTTAAAAGAGAATGTAAAAGGCATCGATAACGTCACCCTTTCCTGCCACTGTCATAACGATTTGGGAATGGCTACGGCTAATGCCATTGCGGGAATCGCCAATGGCGCCCGGCAGATTGAGTGCACCATCAACGGCATTGGCGAACGTGCCGGAAATACTGCACTAGAAGAAGTGGTTATGATTCTCCGGCAGCACGAAACCCTGAATTTATACACAGGAATTAATCCGAAATTGCTATACGACACCAGCAGTATGGTGTCTCGCGAGATGGGAATGCTCGTGCAGCCCAACAAAGCCATCGTGGGCGCGAATGCCTTTGCTCATAGTTCCGGCATCCACCAGGATGGAATGATTAAAAATAAACAAACGTATGAGATCATTAATCCTGAAGATGTTGGTGTTACAGAATCTGCCATCATTTTAACTGCCAGGAGTGGTAGAGCTGCCCTTGCGTACCGGGCCAAAAAAATGGGATACGAACTCACAAAAATCCAACTGGATGTAGTGTATTCAGAATTTCTGAATTTCGCCGATAGACGCAAAGAAGTTGTAGATAATGATATTCATGTGATCATGGAAATGTCACGTAAAAAAAACAGAGCCATTGCCTAATGAAAAAAACACTTTTTGATAAGATCTGGGACGCCCATGTAGTAGAATCCATACCGGATGGCCCGGATATTTTATATATAGATAAGCACCTTATTCACGAAGTAACGAGTCCGCAGGCTTTTCAGGAGTTAAAAGACAGAAATATTCCCGTTTTTCGTCCCGAGCAGATCGTGGCCACGGCAGATCATAATACTCCCACCATTAATCAGCATTTACCAATTCAGGACTTGCTGTCCAGAAAACAATTAAGGCAATTAAGCGAGAATTGTAAAGAAAACGGAATAGAATTATATGGCCTGGGCCATCCCTACAACGGGATTGTGCATGTAATTGCTCCCGAACTGGGAGTCACCCAACCGGGAATGACCATTGTTTGCGGAGACAGCCACACCTCCACTCATGGGGCTTTTGGAACGATTGCCTTCGGAATTGGTACCAGCCAGGTAGCACAGGTGTTTGCCAGCCAGTGTCTACTGGTAGAAAAGCCAAAAAAACTGCGGGTCAATGTCAACGGAAAACTTCAGCAAGGAGTTCTGCCAAAAGACGTCATTTTATACATTATTAGTCAGTTGGGGACAAATTCCGGAACCGGGTATTTTTGTGAGTACGCCGGAAATGTTTTTGAAGAAATGTCCATGGAAGGTCGCATGACCGTTTGCAATATGAGCATCGAAATGGGTGCCCGCGGCGGCTTAATCGCTCCCGATGAAACCACTTTTGAATACGTAAAAGGAAGAAAATTTGCTCCCAAAGGCACCGAATTCCAAAGATCGATCGAATATTGGAAAACCCTTAAGACCGATGACGATGCAGAATTCGATAAGGAATATTCCTTTGATGCCGCCGAAATAGAGCCGATGATCACCTATGGCACCAACCCCGGAATGGGAATAAAAATAGGCGATAACATCCCCTCAAGTG
>JBAVQO010000029.1:0-5501 GCA_049694135.1 Gillisia sp.
GTTTTAAACTGGCACGAATCTTTTTTTCAAGATCTGCTTTAAAAATGCGATAAATAAACTCGTCCAGCTTCGCGCAGTCCCACCAGTTTTCCATGTAAGATTCGCCTAACCCCATAGAACCATGCCGCAGGATTCGCCTATAAAATCCTTCATTTTTTACCTGTACGTCCCAGGGCCTGCTTCCGTTTATTTCGATATCGGCAGAGGCAAAAAGATCTTGTATGGCTTTTTTGTACTTATTCATCCTGAAATGGCTTTTATTGAAAAACAGGAAAACAGCACGAAAAATTTCCGGCAGATTTACTCTTAAAATTACTTCATTTTTCAAACATTTTAAAATTTTGCATGCCTTTTAATATGTGCTTGCCGCTTTAGTTCTTATTTTTGTAATTATTCAGAAAATGAAGGATTATGGCGCATAAAGCAGGTTTTGTAAATATTATAGGAAATCCCAACGTAGGAAAATCGACATTGATGAACGCTTTCGTGGGAGAGCGGCTTTCAATTATTACATCGAAAGCGCAAACCACGCGACACAGGATTCTGGGGATAGTAAATGGCGAGGATTTCCAGGTGATTTTAAGCGACACCCCGGGAATTATTAAACCTGCTTACGATTTACAGCAATCTATGATGGATTTTGTGAAATCTGCTTTTGAAGATGCGGATATTTTGATCTATATGGTGGAAATAGGCGAAAAAGAGCTAAAAGACGAAGCCTTCTTCAAAAAAATCGTTCATTCAGAAATCCCTGTTTTGCTTTTAATCAATAAGATCGACACTTCTAATCAGGAACAACTGGAGAATCAGGTGCAGCATTGGAAAGAGAAAGTTCCCAATGCCGAGATTTATCCTATTTCGGCACTTGAAGGTTTTAATGTTTCTGAAGTATTTAACCGGGTAGTAGAATTACTGCCGGAATCGCCGGCGTTCTATCCAAAAGATACCCTTACCGACAAACCCGAACGTTTTTTTGTAAATGAAATTATTCGGGAAAAGATCCTTTTGCACTACAAAAAGGAGATTCCGTATAGCGTAGAGATCGATACCGAAGAGTTTTTTGAAGATGAGGATATTATAAGAATGCGGAGCATTATTATGGTAGAACGCGAAACGCAAAAAGGAATAATCATCGGTCATAAAGGAGCCGCGTTAAAAAGGGTAGGAGTAGAAGCGAGGCAGGATCTGGAAAAATTCTTCGGAAAACAGGTTCATCTTGAACTGTACGTGAAAGTGAATAAAAACTGGCGAAATGATTCCCGGCAATTAAAAAGGTTTGGGTATAATTCTTAAATTGCTCTAAGCTCTAAGCTCTAAGCTCTAAGCTCTAAGCTAAAAGTGAAGAGTGAAGATCATTCAGAATTTAAAATTCAACATTTTACGATGCTTCTGTCATACTCAGCAATTCTTCAAGATAGTTCCGATGATTGGAAAGTCTGGGGATTTTGTGTTGTCCACCCAATTTATCGTTCTTTTTCAGCCAGTCATAAAAAAGATTTTCCCTTGCCGCATGCACAGTAGGCCTGTTTAAGGTCATGTTGTTGTAGCGTTTTGCTTCGTAATCGCTGTTTAACTGCTGCAGTGCCAGGTCGAGTTCCACTACAAAAGTATCGAGATCTTTAGGAGGCGTTTTAAACTCGATGATCCATTCGTGAGCGCCTTTTTCTTTTCCTTCCATAAAGATCGGGGCGGCGGTATAATCTATAATTTCGCAGCCTGTGGTGAGAGAAACCTTCTTCAGGGCTTTATCTGTGTTTTCTATAATAAGTTCTTCTCCAAAAACATTAATATGGTGCTTGGTCCTTCCAGAAACCTTCAGCCTGTAAGGATCCACAGAGGTAAATCGCACTGTATCGCCCACTTTATAGCGCCAGAGCCCGGCATTCGTAGAAATAATCATCGCGTAGTTTATGCCCTTTTCCACTTCAGATAAAGGAATCACTTTTTGTTGCGGAGTGTTATATGTCTCCATCGGAATGAATTCATAAAATATTCCGTAGTCCAACATCAGCAACATTTCTTTTGAATCATTATGATCCTGACAGGCAAAAAAACCTTCCGAAGCATTATAAATTTCATAAAACCGGAAATCTTCTTTCGGTAATATTTTATTATACTGAAGCGCATAAGGTTCAAAATTTACGCCCCCATGAAAATAAACCTCCAAATTTGGCCATACTTCAAACAGATGATCTTTTCCGCTGGCCTGTAACACATTGTTTAACAGCACGAGCATCCACGAAGGAACGCCTGCCAGACTGGAAACTTTTTCGCGAATGGTTTCGTTTACAATGGCGTCCATTTTTACTTCCCAGTCGCTCATAAGGGAAACTTCGTTGCTGGGCGTACTGCTGAATTCTGCCCAGAAAGGCATATTATCGATCAATATCGCCGAAAGATCTCCGTAGGAGGTGTGGCTATTTTTGTAGATTTCCTTGCTGCCTCCAAGCCGCAGACTTTTGCCGGTAAATAAAGATGACCCCGGATTATTGTTCAGGTACATACACAGCAAATCTTTTCCTGCCGCAAAATGGCAGTTCATAAGCGAATCGTCGCTAACCGGAATAAATTTGCTTTTTGCATTTGTGGTACCGCTGGATTTTGCAAACCACTTTATTGGAGTAGGCCAGAAAATATTGTTTTCACCCTGACGACTGCGTTCAATGTCTGCCTCGTATTCTTCGTAACTTTGTATGGGAACCCGTTGTGCGAAAGTTTCGTAGTCATAGATGTCAGAAAAGCCATATTTCATACCAAATTCGGTATTTTTCGCCTTGCTAACAAGCGTTCTTAAAAGCTCCTGCTGAACTTCATTAGGGTATTTTAAAAACAATTCCATTTGATGGATCCGCTTTTTCAGAAACCAGGAGGCGATAGAGTTTACTAAAGGAATTGGCATTTTTTCTTTATATATTTAAACGGATTTTGAAAGTGTCCCGGACGTTCTATAAGAGGCTAAAAATAGAATTAATCTGGAAGCCTGCAAAAATCAATTTCTATAAAAATAATCTAAATTTCATGAGATACATAGGGGTATTCAATAAAATGAAAACCGAATTACAGGAGCAGGTTCAATATTATCTGGTTTTTGAAAATGACTTTATTCATCTAAATCAGGTGCTGGACAAAAAGATAAGTATCAATTTTTTAAAATACCAGTGCCTTAACTGCGGACTTCAGAAAAAAGTATTTACCATGGGATTTTGTTACGATTGCTTTATGTCTATTCCACAAGCCGGAGACTGGATTATGAAGCCTGAACTCAGCACTGCGCATCTCGGGAAAGAAGACCGGAATCTCGAATATGAAAAGGCCGTGCAATTAACCCCGCACGTGGTTTATCTGGCAAATTCCAGCAATGTTAAAGTGGGAGTTACCCGAAAATCGCAGATCCCCACCCGCTGGATCGATCAGGGAGCACACGAAGCTATCGAAATTATTGAAGTTCCCAACCGCTATCTGGCCGGAATTGCCGAAGTAGCGCTCAAAAGCCATATTTCAGACAAAACCAACTGGCGCCAGATGCTTACCAATAACTTAAAAGATCTGGATCTGGCCCAGGAAAGAGATAAATTAAAAGATTTTATTCCTGAAGAAGCAAAAGAATATTTCTTACAAAACAACAAGGAAACCGAGATAAAATTTCCGGTTCTTCAATTTCCGAAGAAGATAAAAACATTGAATCTTTCTAAAAATCCCTTTTATGAAGGGGTATTAAAAGGAATAAAAGGGCAATACCTTATTTTTGATGACGGCACCGTTTTTAATGTTCGCAGCCACGAAGGTTTTGTTGTGGAGTTGAATATCGATTAATTCAAGCCGGAATCAATTCATCTTTAAAGAATCTTTCTTAGTGGTATCTACTTTTTTTGTTTTGTTCTTCAGAATATTTCCTAAAATGGTTTTTGCAGCATTTTTTACCTGCGTTTGCTGTTCATTTTTTACTGAATCTTTTTTCACCTGTACAGGAGTAGCCGTGCTGTCTGGCGTTTTGCGATTGCCCGCGCCACTCAAAATATTTCCTAAAGCGTCCACCCCTTTTTGAGTAAGCTCCTTTTTTTGTTGCGCCACAATCTGCTGGGTAAGATTCGCAATCGCCTGTTGCATATTCAGGTTGATGTTCGGATTCTGAAAAGTTCCGGTAAGTCCAATAGGTAGAGGAACTGTCATGGTACTCAAGTCCTGGGCACTCAGTTTGGAAAGGGTACTTCCAATTTGGCTTCCCAGCATTTTTGCGGGAACATCCAGGGTAATGTTATAGTTCATTTGCATATCAAATCCGTGGCGACCCGAAACATTGACGTTTATTCCTTTCACGTTGAAATTAAAAGGCGCGACTTCCACCATTCCGTTGTTAAAGGTGAGTTTCCCTTTAAGATTATCTAAATTGATATCGTTTAAATTGATGAAATCCAGTTTCTGGTCAAGCTGTGACAGCAACGCCAGTTGTTGGGGGTTTACCTTCGCAGTTAAAATTTGCGCCAGTGCCTGTCCTGCAATAGAATTCAGTTTGGGTGTTAAATCGTCGTTTAGGTTACCCGAAAGATTGATCTGTGTTTGCAGTTTACCCTGTAATGCCTGTGCAATTGGAGCCAGCCCCTGCAGTAGATCTAGGCCTTTAAATGATTTTGCAATATCCAGCGAATTCATATCCAGATTCATGGAAAAGGTCGGCACTGCATTTTTTGTGGACACATTCCCATTCAGCGCAAGACGACCATCAAAAATTTCTGAACTTATGTTCTGAAGCGTCGCTTTTTCATCTCTTATAATCACTGTTCCTTTGGCGTTGTTTAGAACAAGATCTGAATAGATAAGCTTATTCACGACAAAATTGAGCTCGGCATCCAGAAAAGATGGAATTTTGACTGCCGTAGCGTTTGAGGTTCCAGAAGTTGAAGTCGCCGTAGAATCTGCAGAAGTGGTTGTTTTGGCAACCATAAAATCGTTAACCGAAAAGGTTTTAGACTTTACGTTAAAGTTACCTTTAAGCTGTTGGTCTGTAAAAAGAAATCCTATAAGATTATGAATATTCCCGGAGGCTTCCATATCTGATCTTCCGCTGGTAATTAGTAACTGCGGAACATTTACATCGCCCTGATTAAAATTCATCGAGGCGTTGGCAATATTGATTTTATTCGGAAGTTCGGCAGATTTATAGCTGAAATTTCGAATGCTAGCAGTTCCTTTACTCTTCACATTCTGATATTGTTCCTTTTCGATGGAATTCATATCGAAAGAAGTGGTAACATCGGCATTTAAAACTCCCGTAAGCTCCTGATCCAGCTTCAGCGGATACGCATTCTGAAGATTTGCCAGGTTTACAGTTCCTTTTAAGGCCAGGTCTACCAGCATATTTTCAGTAAGATTCCTGATTTTTCCGTGGCCGGAAAACGCGTCCTGATCTATGCGAAAACTGAATTTATTGAGGTCTACATAGGTATCTTCCGCAAGGCCTGTGGTATTTAAAACCTGCATATCGATGTTGATGTCCTGTACAC
>JBAVQO010000030.1:0-3106 GCA_049694135.1 Gillisia sp.
GGCAGAATCCACATCAGCTAAGCTGGAACGACTTCCGCGGAAAGCCTAAATCTCGTTCTGGTTTTAATGCCAATACCAATTCCGGAATTTCTTATGGTTATAAAATTTCAGGCACTCCCGCTACTCCTTTTTTGGATTATAAAGTAATTGCCAATTTTTATCCCGGTCTTTCCTGGGTCAATCCGGAATCCAAAACCACCGATCTGCTGCAGCATGAGCAGCTTCATTTTGATATTTCCGAACTTTATGCCCGAAAACTCCGGAAATCTTTAAGTGAATTATCTCCTGAAAAATTAAAAGGAGATCCGCGGAAAATTCTGAATAGCCTTTATGAAAAGTTAGAAGAACAGCGTGTTGCTACAGAAGTGAAGTTTGATGTTGAAAGCCTTCATAGTTTAAATAAAGCTGAAGAAAAGAAATGGGAAGACAGCATTCATCGTGAACTTCAGGAATTAGAAGAATTCCAGATCACAGATTAGCTGCTTCTGCTTTGGCGGTTTCAAACTCAGCCATAATATCCTTAACTATTTGCGCAGCAGGCTTAATATCGTGAATCAATCCAGAAATCTGGCCGATTTCAAGCTCTCCCTGTTCCAGATCGCCTTCAAACATGCCTTTTTTTGCCCGTGCTCTTCCTAAAAGTTCAATTAATTGCTGACGGGAAGGAGCAGTTTTATACAATTCCTGGATTTCCTTAAAAAAAGGATTTTTCAACATCCGTACGGGAGCCAGTTCTTTCAAAGTCAGTTGGGTGTCACCTTCCTGTGCTTTTACTACCATTTCCTTAAATTCGGGATGCGAAGAAGCTTCGTTGCTGGCCACGAACCGGGAACCCACCTGTACGGCATCTGCGCCCAACACCATGGCGGCAAGCATTCCTCTGCCGGTGGCGATTCCTCCCGCAGCAATCAGCGGGATTTTGAGTTTTTCCTTTACCATAGGAATTAAAGTGAAGGTAGTGGTTTCGTCGCGGCCGTTGTGACCGCCGGCTTCAAAACCTTCGGCAACCACAGCGTCTACACCCGCTTCCTGGGATTTTAACGCGAATTTTACGCTGCTTACCACGTGTACTACTTTTATGCCATGAGATTGTAAATGCGCTGTCCAGGTTTTAGGATTTCCTGCAGAGGTGAAAACTATTCCCACTTCTTCTTCTATAATGATATCCATCAATTTTTCGATCTCCGGGTAGAGCATCGGTACATTTACCGCAAAAGGATTGGAGGTCGCTTTTTTACATTTTTGAATATGTTCCCGTAAAACTTCGGGATACATCGAGCCTGCGCCTATTATTCCCAAACCGCCGGCATTGCTAACCGCACTTGCCAATTTCCAGCCGCTGGCCCAGATCATTCCCGCCTGAATAAGCGGATATTTTATATTAAAGAGTTCGGTAATTTTGTTCGGCATATAATGTAATTTTAAGAAATAACTCCGGAACCTATAAGTTCGTCTTTGCTGTACCAGGCCACAAATTGTCCTTCGGTAATAGAAGCCTGTTTTTCTTCAAAAACAACATATAAACCGTGTTCTGTTTGAAACAGAACGGCTTTCTGAAGCGGCTGCCGATAACGAATTCTGGCCATTACTTCCATTTCCTGATCTGCATCCAGCTTTAAATCCGGTCGCACCCAATGGATTTCTTCAGGTTTTACAAAAAGAGCTTTTCTATATATTCCCGGATGGTCTTTTCCCTGCCCGGCGTAAATAATATTCGATTCCACATCGGTTTCAATAACGAAAAGAGGCTCCGGCGTTCCACCTACGGCCAGACCTTTACGTTGCCCTTTAGTAAAATAATGTGCCCCCTGGTGTTTTCCCACCACTTTTCCGTCGGAAAGTTGATATTGATATTTTTTTGAAAGATATTTTACTTCTTCCAATTTCGATAAAAATTCAGGTTTTTTTGCCTGGAATTCAGCTTTTTTAGCATCAACTTCCACAATCACTCCTTCTTTAGGCTGTAGTTTTTGCTGAAGAAATTCGGGAAGCCGAACTTTTCCTATAAAACAAAGCCCCTGGGAGTCCTTTTTATTGGCGGTTATAAGATCCTGTTCTGCTGCTATTTTTCGTACTTCAGGTTTTTTTAGTTCTCCTATGGGAAAAAGGGTTTTTGAAAGCTGTTTCTGAGTGAGCTGACAAAGAAAATAAGACTGGTCCTTGTTCTCATCTTTTCCGGCCAACAGCTTGTAGTACGTTTTCCCGTCCTTTTCAAATTCATCTTTCCTGCAGTAGTGACCGGTGGCAACGTAGTCGGCTCCCAAAGAAAGGGCAATTTTAAGAAACACATCGAATTTTATTTCCCGGTTGCAGAGCACATCTGGATTGGGCGTTCTTCCCTGTTCGTATTCGCGAAACATGTAATCTACAATGCGTTCTTTGTATTGCTCGCTCAGATCTACCGTTTGGAATGGAATTCCCAGTTTTTCGGCAACCATCATGGCATCGTTACTGTCATCCAGCCACGGGCATTCATCGCTAATGGTTACGGAGTCATCATGCCAGTTTTTCATAAAAAGACCTATCACCTCGTACCCTTGTTGTTTCAAAAGATACGCGGTAACACTGGAATCTACTCCCCCCGATAAGCCTACAACTACTTTTTTCATCTTTTTTTCCTAAACAGTATTGGAACTGTCGATTCTGCGACTGCAAAATTACAAAATAAAAAGGGTGGTAAAAACCACCCTCAACTATTAGTATGTTCGGAAATTATCTTTTTTCAAAAACTATACTTGCTCCGGGAAAAAGATCGGGATGGAAAGTAAAGGAAGAACTTCCGTTAAACTCCACAGTTCCCGATTGTGCCCCAAGATCATAAACAGGAATCACAAATTTATATTTAGAATTGCCTAAATTTTGCCAGGTAGAAGATGAAGTTTCTGATGTACACTCACCATTGTTGTCGGAATAATAGGCTGTTCCCGCAGTGCCGTCGGATTTAAAATCGATATAAGATTGTTTATTACAGTCAGATGCCGAGGCGTCTGGCAGCGCTGCACCGCCATCAAAACTGGCCAAATACCATTTTCCGACAATCTTATCGTTAGAATTGTCTGAATTATCGTCTTTACTGCAGGCGCTTACTAAAGCTACACAGCATAAT
>JBAVQO010000031.1:0-2839 GCA_049694135.1 Gillisia sp.
TTCACCTCCAGCTTATCTTCTTTGGAATGATTGCTAAAGGATTTTATGGTATCATTGGTTTTGGTGAAATAGGTCAAAGAAACCGTATCCTTTTTCTTATCGAGATTTTTAAGATCGAAATACGTCATCACACCGTTAGGATGATTGGTACCTTCCGTCTTAGAGTTTTTTCGGGATCTCCCTTCAATTCTATAGGTGTCCTGAGGTTTAAAAAGAACAGCCTCTTTGTTTTCCATTTCCGGATTCAGCTGATGCAGCACCGCCAGATTATCTAAAATCCAGATTCCCCGTCCTTCGGTGGCAACAATTAGGTTGTTGTTTTTAACAGCAAGATCGGTAACCGGCGTAACGGGCAAATTAAGCTGAAATGGTTCCCAGCTTTTTCCATCGTTAAAGGAAATGTACATCCCGGATTCTGTACCGGCATATAAAAGACCCTTTCGTTTTGGATCTTCCCGTATTACGCGTGTAAAATCTTCGGAACCAATGCCATCGGTTATTTTTGTCCAGCTTTTTCCGTAGTCATCGGTTTTGTACAGGTAAGGATGGAAATCGCCTTTTTTATACAACGTTGCCGCAAAATAGGCGGTACCTTCATTAAAATGTCCGGCTTCAATAGAATTAATCTGCTCCCACTCCGGAAGATTTTTTGGAGTAATATTTTCCCAGTTTTTTCCGCCGTCTTTAGTAATGTGGAGCAATCCATCATCGCTTCCCACCCACATTAAACCTTCTTTTAAAGGAGATTCATCGGCGGCGAAAATGGTTCCGTAGTATTCCACCCCGGTATTATCCTGGGTGATTGGACCTCCGCTGGAACCAAGCGTTTTGGGATCGTTACGGGTAAGGTCGTCGCTAATAGTTTCCCAGGATTGCCCTTCGTTGGTGGTAACGTGAACATGGTTCGAAAAAGTGTATAATTTATTAGGGTCATGTTTGGAAAAAAGTATCGGGAAGTTCCATTGGAAACGGAACTTCATATCCTCGGCACCGTGCCCCATAGGGTCGTCTGGCCAAACATTTACCGCCCTGGCAGAACCATTTTTATGATTGATCCTGGTTAGAAACCCGCCGTAACTTCCGCCATACACAATATCATCATCTTCAGGATCTACAGCTATAGAAGCCGATTCTCCGCCCGCTGTGGCTTCCCAATCGTTTTCTGTAATTGCAGCACCGGTAGTTCTATGTTCTATTCGAACCGTAGAATTATCCTGTTGGGCAGAATAAATTCGATATGGAAAATGGTTGTCGGTAGTAAGTCTGTAAAACTGGCCGGTAGGCTGATTATAGTAAGTGCTCCAGGTTTTACCTCCGTCATAAGAAATCTGGGCTCCTCCATCATCGCCAATGATCATTCGTTGTGGATCTTCGGGGGCGATCCAAAGGTCGTGATGATCTCCGTGCGGAGCATTGTCGCTGCTAAAGG
The DNA here is from genome assembly GCA_049694135.1 of Gillisia sp. Taxonomy (GTDB): domain Bacteria; phylum Bacteroidota; class Bacteroidia; order Flavobacteriales; family Flavobacteriaceae; genus Gillisia. The sequence continues at coordinate 1,430 of JBAVQO010000031.1, forward strand.
TTTTTCCGCCATCGGTAGAGGTGTGATAATTTACATTTACAACATACACTTTGTCGGCATCTTTAGTATCCGCATAAATGCGGCTGTAGTACCAGGCTCGCTGTCTCAGGCTTCGGTCACTATTTACATATTTCCAGGATTTCCCCGCATCATCGCTTCGGTAAACTCCACCTTTTTCCTGATTTTCAACAATCGCCCAAACCCGATCCGAATTTACCGGAGATACGGTAACCCCTATTATTCCCAGTGTATCTTGCGGAAAACCTTCATTTTTAGAAATTTCTTTCCAGGTTTCCCCACTATCGGTACTCTTCCAAAGTGCCGATCCTTCCCCACCACTGCTAAAACTGTAAGGGGTACGTTGAACTCTCCACGTAGACGCATACAAAATCCTGGGATTAGTAGGATCCATGACAAGATCGAAAGCTCCCGCCTGGTCATTTACAAAAAGAGTCTTTTTCCAGGTATTTCCGCCATCGGTACTTTTATAAACTCCCCTATCTGGTGTGGGTTTGTACACATTCCCTAACACGGCAGCATATACTATATCGGGATTATTAGGGTTTATTCTTATTCGGCCGATTTGCCGACTGTTTTCAAGTCCTTTGTTTTGCCAGGTTTTTCCGGCATCTTCAGATTTCCATACTCCATAGCCGGAAGACATATTTCCGCGAACCGTGATTTCACCACCTCCGACATAGATTACATTATGATCGCTCGGAGCCACACTCACGGAACCCACACTCCCACCGAAATATCCATCGGAAATGTTCTCCCAGGTGGTGCCTCCGTCGGTTGTTCTCCATACGCCGCCACCCGCAGCTCCAAAATAGAACAATTTAGGCTCGCCTTCAACACCTATTACCGCTGAAGAGCGGCCACCTCTAAAAGGACCTATAAGCCTGTAATCTAAGGCTTGGTAAAGATCGGGGTTGTAAGCGTAATTTGTATTTTTCTTTTTTTGAGCGAAGGCTTCAGAAAAAATTCCAGTAAAAACAAAGAATAAAATGAGGGGTAAAACGGCTTTTTTCATTTACAAAAAATATTGGTGTGAGTTCTTTACGACTAAGATACCAATATTTTGTTATCAGACCTGCACAGGTTCAGAAAAAGCCCATTCGTCGATCCATCTCGAAAGAACCTTTACCCATTCTTCCCTATCATTTAAACAGGGAACCACTGTGAATTCCTTTCCGCCCACTTCATGAAAAATTTCTTTTCCTTCCATGGCAATTTCTTCCAGAGTTTCCAGGCAGTCACTCACAAAAGCGGGCGTAACTATTGCCATTTTTTTCATTCCCTGCTTCCCAAACCGTTCGATTGTTCTATCGGTATAAGGCTGTAACCATGGATCAAAGCCTAAACGGGATTGGAAGGAAACACTATACGTTCCCGGCTTTAGCTCAAGAT
>JBAVQO010000032.1:0-4328 GCA_049694135.1 Gillisia sp.
TGCTTATACCGACTGGTGTGGCCCCTGTAAAATGATGGATAAAAACACCTTTCATAACAAAGATGTGGTGGATTTTATAAATAAGAATTTTTATGCCGTTAAATTCAATGCGGAAGGAACCGAGGAAATTAAGTATAAAGGGTTTAATTATACCAATCCCAATTACGTAAAAGATCGAAAAGGCCGAAACAGTCAACATTTTTTCGCCAATGCGTTAAAGATCAACGGATATCCAAGCATCGTTTTTTTTGATGAAGACGCAAATGTCATTGCGCCTGTTATGGGATATCGTACTCCCGCCCAACTGGAAATTTACTTGAAGATGATTGCCAACGACGATTATAAAAAATTGAATACGGCTGAAGCCTGGCAAAAATATCAGGAAGACTTTAAAGGAACTTTCGACGAGTAGTGTTAATGTAGAAAATCGCTGCTCTTCGGTTTTAAAATAAAAGCTCCCTTTTCTGCAGTATTGTGGAAAGGGACTTTTTCTTTTATACAGGTTTGCCGCCAAAGATTCACGTAGCTTTTATAATTGCTGCCGTCTGCCAGGATCTGTTGCGGTTTTGTTTTCGAAATAAGCCTGGTGAGATTTAGTTTCGGCGAACCGGTGAGGATCAGGATGTCGGGACGGTATTTAGGAAGATCATAAACACCAGTATTATCTATTATCAATACGTTCTTTCCATCAAAGAGAATAACATTAGTCATAGGTTGGATCGAAAGGGAATCCATCTTAAAGTTCAAAGTATAATCTGCAATAAACGCCGGCAGTGTGTCCTGTAGCGGACCTTCTAAAAGAGTCAGGTTTTCGCTTCTTTTTACCGCAATCAGCGAAGCTGCAGTTTTCTGAAAAATAACGATTTCCGATTGGTTTCTTTTCATTTTATCAAGAATCAGGATTCCCTCGAAACCTATAATCGCAACTAAAAAAAGCACTATATTTTTAAAATTCCGGCGAGACAGCAATCCGAAAATTGTAAACATCAGAAGATAAAGTCCAAAGCAAATTGCCAGGGACATGTAAATACTGTGGAAAATAAAACTTTCCTGTGCTGCCACTTTTTCTACAATCTCATTAAGCAGATGTATTAAAAAACCGTAAATCTGGGATAAAAAAGGAGGTAGCCAATTCAGTATTGCCATAAGTATAACCAGGAGGCCCATTCCCAGAATGACGCCCAAAAAAGGAAGAATCAATAGGTTGGAAACAAAAAATAGCCCGGGAAACTGGTGGAAATAGTAAAGGCTCAAAGGTAAAACACCCAATTGTGCAGCAAGTGTTACGCTTATCAGTTTCCAGAAATACTGCAGAACTTTTTGTGGTGGATAATATAATTTAAGGAAAAGAGGCTGAAAAAGAGCAATAGCCACAACGGCTGCATAGCTTAACTGAAAACCCACCTGGAACAGGTAATTCGGATTGATTAGGAGCAAAGCCAGCAGTGAAATGAAAAGTACATTCAGCAATTTTGTTTTCCGATTTAGTTGCAGTCCCAGGGCGATAAAAGAAAACATGGTCACTGCTCTCACCACAGAGGGCGAAAGTCCGGAAATGATGGCAAAAGCCCACAAGATTAAAAGAACAAGAAGAGCTTTTGCGGTTCGGCCGTATTTTATTTTCTCCAGTGGCTGCAATAACCAGGAAAGCAGTAATAAAAGAATGCCTACATGCAAACCTGAAATAGCCAGAATATGAATTACTCCCGCGTTTTTGTAATTCGTGTACAGCGATGGAGAAATTTCCTGTCTTTGTCCCAATAAAAGAGCCTGAATAACAGCAAATTCATCTTGTGAAAAATGCAGTTCTTTCAACTTTAAAACCAGATGATTCCGAATTTTTCCCGCAATGGACTGCAGGCTGAAATTTTTGGTCTCCAGGACCTCAAGATTATCGTAGGTGCAGGTAAGCTGCCCGTAAATTCCGAGTTTCTCTAGATAATTCTTATAGTTGAAGGTGTACGGGTTAAGAGGCGGTTTGAGCGGGTTTATCAGAAAAACAGGTACTGCAATGAGTTCTCCCGGTTGTAAAAGTGAACTGCTGTCTCTCTTTACGTTCAAAAGAATTTTCCCAGCGGCTTTGCGTTCGTCCATTCTTTGCACAGAAATAATGAATCGGTCATTCGTTTCTGTGGGTTTTAGTCTTTCCCGAACCAATGCTGTTGCTAGGGTAGCAGAAGAGAAATGAGAATAATCTGCGGGCTCATGTTTAGGCGAATGAAGAGAAACGTTCAGCATTCCCAGCAGAACAAATAACAACGCACCGCTAAGTCCAAAAAGGGGATCGGGAAAAAATATTTTTCGAGCCCGAAGGTATGAGAAACAGAAAAGCAGCAGCAGTAAAACTCCTGTAATTATCAGTATAGAAAAGGAGAATTTTACAAAGGAACCCAGGAGAATTCCTGTAATAAAACAAGCGGCAATTTTTAAAAGTGTAAAGTTCAAGGTTGATCGTAAAGTATTCAACCTGAAGATACTACAAAAATCGGATTATCCGGCGCGCCATTACAAAATGCTGCTGCCAGTAATTTTCACTTAAAGAGGAAATTATTACTCCCTGGGAAGTTGTGGAATGGATAAAAATTATTTCATCAGAGGTAGTTTTTATGACCAACCCCACGTGACTTACCACTTTTTTCCTGGTGGTTTCAAAAAACAAAAGATCTCCGGTCTCCACGTCCTTTAAAGACAAAGGCTGTCCCTGAAGCGCCATTTCGCGGGAAGTACGCGGTAAAGAAATGTTTTCATGCAAAAAGGAAGTATATACCAGGCCGGAGCAGTCCATTCCCTGTTTTGTGGTGCCTCCAAACTTGTAGCGGGTGCCCTGAAAATCTTTCGCGTAGGTAGTAATATCCTGAATTAACTGCCCTTCAAAAGCAGTTTCTTTCTCAGCTGAGAAAAAATCTGGTCCTTCAAAGGCGGAAGGAGTAGTTTTTAGAGACGGAAGATCGAGAATTCCTGCAGACTGATAATGATTTTCTTCAGCTTTGCTTCTGAATTTTGCAGAACCACAAGAACTAAGTGAAGCAATAAGAAAAATAAAACCCAGGTTGCGGAACTTTTTCGTCATACACTTTTTAGATATTTTGAATAGAATGATAAATTAATTGAGCGGTTTTTTTACTGGCTCCGGTGCCACCCAATTGTTGTTCTAACTCACGATAGGCATCAAATATTGTTTCCCGGTTTTCTGAATCTAAGATTTTATAAAGTTCTTTTTTCAGATTTTTCTTATTGAACTCATTCTGAATCAATTCCTTCACCACTTCTCTCTTCATAATTAAATTTACTAGCGAAATGTAATCGAGATTTATAATGCGTTTAGCGATCTGGTAAGAAATGCTGCTGCCCTTATAACAAACCACCTCCGGAACTTTAAAAAGGGCTGTTTCCAAAGTGGCCGTCCCCGAAGTGACCAGGGCCGCGGTAGAATGGGTTAGCACATCGTAGGTTTTATTCATTACCAGGTTCACATTTTTCTTCTGAATAAAAGGCTCGTAAAATTCTTTGTCCTGGCTTGGTGCTCCAGCTATTACGAATTGATATTCTTTAAAATCCCAGGTAATGGCCAGCATAGTTTTCAGCATCTTGCTAATTTCCTGCTTCCGACTTCCGGGAAGTAAAGCAATGATCGGGCGTGAATCGAGGTGATTTTCTTCTTTAAAGTCGGTTTCTGAAACCTCCTCTTTTTGTTGAATGGCATCCAGCAAAGGGTGACCTACAAAATGAACCGGGAATTGATGTTTTTCTTCATAAAACTCCTTTTCGAAGGGAAGAATTACATACATTTCATCGATGTTTCTTTTTATTTCCTGAATCCTGTTTTCTTTCCAGGCCCAGATCTGGGGTGAAATGTAAAAATGATTTTTATAGCCCTGTTCCCGTGCCCATTTTGCAATTCGAAGATTAAAACCGGGATAATCTATATAAATGATCACGTCTGGATTGAAAGCCTGGATGTCTTCTTTACACCGATTTATATTTTTAAGAATAGTGCGTAAGTTCATAACTACTTCCAAAAAACCCATAAATGCCAATTCCCGGTAATGTTTTACCAGGGTTCCACCGGCTTTCTGCATTAAATCGCCACCCCAGAACCTAAATTCTGCGGAGACGTCTATTTCCTTTAAGGCTTTCATAAGATTAGAAGCGTGCAAATCTCCCGAGGCTTCTCCTGCAATTAAGTAATACTTCATATTTACAGGATTTTTGTGATGGCAATTATTACCGCAGTGAAAAGGGTGGCAAGAAGAACACCTCTGGCGTGATAAATCAGATTTTTTTTCAGAAAAATGAAATATGGAAAAAAGTTTAATATCGCTCCCAGG
>JBAVQO010000033.1:0-7781 GCA_049694135.1 Gillisia sp.
GATGCAAGACTTTCTATAGCGTTGAAAAAGTATGATCCGGAAACCGATAAAAACTATATTTTTGAAGTTCCTGTTGGGGGCATTTTTCGAATACACAATGGGAAAACTTTCAAGAAAGGGAGTCGACGCCGAAAAAGGTATGAATGTGTGGAGGTGGCCTCGGGAAAAGTGTATCTTTTTCAACCTAATGCCCAGGTAGAATTATTAGCGTGTTAACTTTAAAAACAAAATTTTTATGGATGTTTACAATAAAGATTGTTATGCCGTAATAATGGCCGGAGGAATTGGAAGCCGGTTGTGGCCCTCCAGTACTGCTAAGCACCCCAAGCAATTTCAGGATGTGTTGGGAGTAGGGGAATCTCTTTTACAATCTACCTTTAGAAGGTTGGCCCACCATATTCCTTTTGAAAATATCTGGGTGCTTACCAATAAAGATTATCTCGACATAGTTGTAGAACAGCTTCCAAAAATCGAGAAAGAGCAAGTAATACTGGAACCCACGATGCGCAATACCGCGCCCTGTATCTTATTGGCGGCTATGAAAATAAGAATGGTTAATCCTGATGCCGTTATGATAGTAGCTCCCAGCGATCATTTTATTAAAGATGAAAATGCTTTTACCAACGATCTGGATAAAGCCTTTGACCTGGCAAAACAAGACGATAAACTTATCACTTTGGGCATCAAACCTTTAACTCCACATACCGGTTACGGCTACATTCGGTACGAAGATGAAGGTGATGAAAATCATAAAAAAGTTCTGAAATTTACCGAAAAGCCCACCCGGCGAAATGCCAAAAAGTTTCTTGAAGAGGGCAATTATCTTTGGAATGCCGGAATATTCATCTGGCGTGCAAAATCTATTCTGAAGGCTTTTGAAAAGTATCAACTGGAAATGTTCCAGCTTTTCAAAAAAGGTAAAGATGTTTATAATCAACCTTCAGAAAAGGAATTTATTGATGAAGTTTTTCCGAAGGCACAAAATATATCTATAGATTATGCCATTCTGGAAAAAGCCGAGAATGTGTGGATGATCCCAGCCTCTTTTGAATGGAGCGATCTTGGTACCTGGAATGCCGTTTATAACGAACTTGGCAAAGATGAATATAATAATGTAGCAGTATCGGCAAAATTAATGCCTACAGAAGCCGAAAACAATTTGGTTTATTCTCATCAGAACAAACTGGTGGTTATTGAAGGCCTAAAGGATTATATCATTATAAATGAAAAAGATGTACTGCTAATAATACCGCGGGAAAAAGAACAGGAGATAAAACAAATTCGTGCGAAAGTAATAGATGAGGTTGATGAAAACCTGGGATGAAAATGATTATTCTTCAAAAGAAATTTAATTCCCTTTTAATGCCCCTGCAGTTGAGCTTTTCTTACTTTTTTGAAAAGATCTGAAGAATATACAAAGTCGGTAACAGTTTCGTCATCGGTTTGGAAGATCTGGCTCTTATCACCGGTCCATTGCAAAATACCATCTTTAAGAAAAGCGATATTTTCGCCGATTTCCAGAACCGAATTCATGTCGTGAGTAATTATAACAGTAGTGATATTGTATTCTACTGTGAGCTCGTGAATCAGGTTATCTACCACAGTGGCTGTATGAGGATCGAGCCCGGAATTAGGTTCATCGCAAAAGAGGTATTTCGGGCGGTTAACGATGGCCCTTGCAATTGCAACCCTTTTTTGCATTCCCCCGCTTATTTCTGAAGGATATTTTTTGCCGGTATCTTGTAAGTTAACCCTTTCCAATACTTCATTCACTCTTTTTAGATGGTCTTTTTTTCGTTGCTTGGTGAACATTCTTAAAGGAAACATTACATTTTCTTCAACCGTCATAGAATCGAATAACGCGCCTCCCTGGAACAACATTCCCATCTCTTTTCGCAATTCCCGTTTTTGTTCATCTGAAAAACTGGAGTAAGGTTTGCCATCGTATTCAATAGTGCCTTTATCGGGTTTAAAAAGACCCAGCATACATTTGAGAAGAACACTTTTTCCCGATCCCGACTGCCCGATAATAAGATTCGTTTTTCCGGTTTGAAAGGTAAAATTGATTCCTTTCAGAACCTTTTCTTCTTCAAAACTTTTATGGAGATCTTTTACTTCTATCATTAGCTCAGCAATAATTGGGTTACTATGTAATTAGTGATGATTATAACCACACTGGTCCAGACAAAAGAGGTGGTACTTGCCTGCCCCACTTCAAGCGAACCACCTTTCATATAATATCCATGATAGGCAGGAATGGTTGCCAGGATCATAGCGAATAAAAAGGTTTTAAAGAAGGCATAAAACAACTGAAAACCTATAAAATCGTCTTGTAATCCGGAAATAAATTGTTCGGGAACTATAAAACCGCCAAACACCGCTGCGCTATAAGCGCCTACAATTCCCAGGAACATAGAAATCGCAATAACAAAAGGATAGGTAAGCATGGCGATGATTTTAGGGAATATAAGATAATTCAAAGAGTTTACACCCATAACCTCCAACGCATCTATCTGTTCGGTAACCCGCATAGATCCAATACTCGAAGTAATAAACGAACCAACTTTTCCCGCCATGATTATGGAAATAAAGGTGGGAGAGAATTCCAAAATAATAGACTGTCGTGCGGCAAACCCGATAAGGCTTTTAGGAATAAGCGGATTATTAAGGTTTAATGCGGTTTGTAAAGCTACAACCCCTCCTATAAAAAAGGAAAGAAAAGACACTATGCCTAAAGAACCAAGAATGAGTTCATCAATTTCTTTAAAGATCAGTTCCTTTAGAACAGCTCGTTTGGTCATTCGCCCAAAGACCCCCTTGATCATTAAAAAATATTCGCCAATAGAATGCAGGTAAGTCATTAAGCAATTTTTGTAAAGCTAAAATACTAAAAAATACAATGAAAGTATTTAACGAAGAATTAAAGTTTAAACCAGCATATTTCGGTAATTTTGGAGGGTTAATATAATAAATCTCATGAAAAAATTTGTTTTAGTACTTTTATTCCTCTCTTCATTTTGTAGCATAAAAGCTCAAACCTCTAAAGATGTTTCTCTTGCCCCAAATAAACCCAGGTTGGTTGTTGGCGTGGTTGTAGATCAGATGCGATACGATTATCTCACCCGATTCTGGAACCAGTTCGGAGACGATGGTTTTAAGAGGCTTGTTGGCGAAGGGTATATTTTCAAGAATCATAATTATAATTATATTCCCACTTTTACGGCACCCGGTCACTCTTCAATCTACACCGGAACAACTCCCGAAAATCACGGAATAATTTCCAATAACTGGTACGATAAGTTCAACAAAAAAATGATTTATTGTGTGCAGGATGATAGCGTAGAACCTGTAGGAACCGATTCTCCGGCAGGAAAAATGTCACCTAAAAGATTGCTCTCCACCACGGTTACCGACGAAAATCGTTTGTTTACTCAACTAAAAGGGAAATCCATCGGGATCGCGTTAAAAGACCGCAGTTCTATTCTGCCCGCCGGTCACGCTGCTAATGCCGCCTACTGGTTTGTTGGTGAAGACGAAGGAAAATTCATTACCAGTTCTTATTATATGAATGAACTTCCAAAATGGGTTCAGGATTTTAATAGTTCAGGAAAGGTGAAAAGCTATCTAAAACCCTGGAATACACTTAAAGATATAAACTCGTACAAAGAAAGCGGAAACGATAAAAACAATTTTGAAGGTGGATTTACAGGCAAGAAGGACGCTACTTTTCCTTACGACCTTAAAGAACTCAGCAAGAAGAATAGGGGCTATGATATCTTAAAATCCACCCCTTACGGGAATTCCATAACGGCAGATTTTGCAATTGCCGCTTTAGATGGTGAAGACCTGGGGCAGGATGATATAACCGATATCCTGGCAGTTAGTTTTTCCAGTACAGATTATATAGGCCACAACTTCGGAGTAAATTCCAAAGAAATAGAAGACGCTTATGTTCGTTTGGATGCCGACCTTGCCAGATTACTGAAAGCTCTTGATGAAAAAGTGGGGAAAGGAAATTATACTTTGTTTTTAACCGCCGACCACGGAGGAGTAGAGGTTCCCGCTTATCTTGAGACTCTCAATATTCCGGCGAATTATTTTGATGAAGCCTCTTTCGAAAAAGATCTTTCTCAAAAATTAAAAGATAAATTTGGCAAAGAAGACCTGATCGAATCCGTTTCTAACAATCAAATATTCTTTAACTATAAGAATGTTGAAGATGCTAAGATCAATAAAGTAGAACTTCAGGATTTTATAGCCTCTTATGTTGTCCAATATCCGCATGTAAGCAAGGTGTTTACCCGCCACATGTTGGAATCTAACGATTATCCTACCGGAATGGCCGAATTGGTGCAAAACGGATTTAATGAAAGAAGAAGCGGAGATGTGGTAGTTGTCCTGGATCCTGCTACCATAGTGTATTCCAAAACAGGCTCTACCCATGGGACCGGTTTTGCGTACGACACTCACGTACCCTTGATTTTCTTCGGAAAAGGAATCAAACACGGCAGCACTTTTGCTCCGTCTTACGTTAATGATATCGCTCCCACGGTTTCAGCTATATTGGGAATTCAGTTTCCAAGCGCAGATACAGGAGAACCTTTGTTGCAGGTTCTGGAAACGAAGGAGTCAGAATAGTTTTTCCTTCATTTTCTTCCAACGAAATTTTCTAACAAAACGGCCTTCTTCTTCATTCAAAAGAAAAGGTCGTTTTTCTTTTTTGGCTTTCCAGTAGCCTGCGATATAATCCTTGAAAAGTGAAGGATCTTTCTTTAGAAACGCCAGTTTTGCTGAAGCGATTAAAGTGATGCAAAAGCCATATCTAAGCCTGTAAAAAGCCTCGCCCTGTTTATATTTTGAAGAAGTATTATAGGTAGAAGTGGTGGGTTTCAGGTGTTTTACCAGTAACTCCGGATCCGTCTTTATTTTCCAACCGTGGTATTGCGCCAGGAGTTCATCTGCCGTATCCCAACCCATGGCAGGTTTCAGTTTCCCTATTTGTATAAAACATTCTTTTCTGTAAGCTTTCAGAGCGCCGCGAATATGATCGCTCCCGGTTAGCTTTTCGGTAACCCATTCCTGGTTTTTAAGAACTGTACAGAATCCTCCTGCCATTCCTATTTGCTTATCTTCCCTGAAATGTTGCGAAATGGTTTTCAAATAATTGTGAGGAAAAATAAGATCGGCATCAAATTTACACAGAATGTCATAATTCTCGTCCATCGAATTTAATCCCTGTTGAAATGCCCGAATTACCTTACTTCCCGGTAAATGATCTTCGGAAGAAGTAGTTTCAACAAGTGAGATAAAAGTGTGGGTTTTGATAAACGACTGAACAATTTCTGCTGTTTTATCTGAAGAATTGTCGTTCACAACCACAATTTTTCCCGGCAGCAAACTCTGATCTGTGAGAGATCGCAAGGTTTTCCCGATATTCTCTTCTTCATTATGTGCGGGAATTACAATGTAGATCTTCAAGATGATTGGTTTTAGCAGTTAACGCTCGGCGTACACTGCATAATATCGTGGAGTAAAGCTACGAAGTAAAGGCCGGATTCCTACTTTTTTTACAGGATTGGTCCATTTGGAAGTTTTTTTAATCTTCCATCCGGCTTTTTCCAGCAACCAGTCGAATTGCCAATCTTCGAACTCGTGGAAATGCCGGTCCCGCGGGTCACTGTTGTTCCTGTAAGCCGGTGCAAACCATAATTTCAAGGGAATTGTAGTCACCAGTTTATCGGCCTTAATATCTTTCAGCAAGTTGTAAGGGGCGATTAGATGTTCAAAAATTTCAAAGGCAGTAACAACATCATATTCAGAGTTCAATACTTCCGACCAGTTTTCATCCAGATCTTCGCCTGAAGTATTCTTTACCTGGTACTTATGACGTTGCATAATTTCAGAAAAGGGATTCTTTACTCCGAGATCTAAAATCCGGGCGGGTGCCGGCACAACTTCTTCAAGGAATTCTATAGTTTTTTGAAATCTTTTTTCAGGATAGGTGTTTTCGTACATGCTAATATTCGTAAACCAGGGCATTTACATTCATTCCCGCTCCTACACTGGCAAGAATAATAACGTCTCCTTTATGCAATTCCTGATTTTCGATATGGCCTTTTACTACCAGATCCAGGAGGGTAGGAATCGTGGCCACACTGCTGTTTCCCAATTCCTGAATACTCATAGGCATTACGTTTTCCGGAGCCTGCTTGTTGTGGAGTTTGTAAAAACGTTTAATAATGGCATCATCCATTTTTTCGTTGGCCTGGTGTATAAAGATCTTTTTAAGATCATCGATACTTTTGCCACTTTTTTCCAGACAGGTTTTCATAGCCTTTGGAACTTCAGTTAGTGCAAATTCATATATTTTGCGACCATTCATTTTTATGTAGCGGGTGTCACTGGTGTCATCTTCCCGGTTGGATTTTCCGAAGTAGATATGATTAGCTTCCTGGTAGGCATACGTAGCCGATTCGTGCGCGAGAATTCCTCCCGGCTCGTCAGACTTTTCTAAAACAGTTGCTCCCGCACCGTCTGAAAAGATCATGGAATCGCGATCATAATTGTCTACAACCCGCGAAAGAGCTTCTGCACCAATAACCAGACATTTTTTAGCCATTCCCGATCTTATAAATGCCTGCGCCTGTATAACAGCTTCAACCCATCCCGGACAGCCAAAAAGGATATCATAGGCCACACAGCTGGAATTCTTAATCCGCAGGTTGTGTTTTACCCGGGTAGCCAGGCTGGGGACGGTATCGCTCTGAATGCTTCCAAATTTAACATCACCATAGTTATGGGCTACTATTATGTAATCGAGGGTTTCAGGATCAATGCCGGCGTCCTCGATTGCCTTTTGGGCGGCAACAGTTGCCATGTCAGAAGTACTCAGGTTTTCTTCGAGGTACCTTCGTTCTTCAATGCCGGTAATGGCTTTAAATTTTGCAATGGTAACTTCATTGTCATGTGGAAATCCTGAACCGTCTAAATTTAAAAATTCATGTTTCAAGAAGTCTGAATTCTTCATTTTTAAACCAGGAATAAAGCTTCCTATACCCTTAATTTTTATGCTCATTGAAACCTGTATTGGAGATTTTATAAAACTAAATTACTAAAAGCAATTCAAGTTTGGAACTGGGATCGCCGTTTTTTAAAGCAATTTGTCATATTGATATTTAAAAGCTTTTTAACTACCAATATGGTAAATTATGTTTGTTATTCTAATTAATAATCATCATATTCTCAACACAGAACTTTCACTCAGATTCCATGTATTCTTCTATAGGCGCACAGGTACAGATAAGGTTTCTATCTCCATACGCGTCATCGACTCTGCGTACCGACGGCCAGAATTTATTATCGGCAATATAATCCAACGGAAAGGCAGCAGCTTTCCGACTATATGGAAACTCCCATTTATCGGATGTTAGCATAGTCATGGTATGTGGTGCATTCTTCAGAACGTTGTCTTTCGATTCTGAAGAAGATTCTTTTATTTCCTGCCGGATAGAAATCAATGCATCACAAAACCTGTCCAATTCTGCTTTATTTTCGCTTTCTGTAGGTTCTATCATCAAAGTTCCGGCGACCGGGAAAGAAACTGTGGGCGCGTGAAAGCCATAATCCATAAGTCGTTTTGCAATGTCCACCACTTCAATTCCATTGGCTTTAAAAGGGCGACAATCCAGGATCATTTCGTGCGCGGCACGGCCACATTCTCCAGAATATAAAGTTTGATAATGATCTTTTAATCGGGATTTGATATAATTGGCATTCAATAT
>JBAVQO010000034.1:0-1524 GCA_049694135.1 Gillisia sp.
ATTATAATCTCGCCCGGGAGCATAAGGCGGTAATAAAAGCCGTAATTCAAACTCATCCGCATGCCGATTTTGTAAGCGGTCATCTTCAAATTCATAAGGAAACAGGAGCCACTATTTACAATAGCGAAAAATTGGGTGCAGATTACGAGCATCAGTCTTTTGATGATGGAGATACCATAAAAATAGGAGAGGTGAGTTTGAGTGCCATAAATACGCCCGGTCACTCTCCGGATAGTATAACCATTATTGCTAAAAAAGATAAAAAAACAGCGATGTTTACCGGCGATACTTTGTTTATTGGAGATGTAGGGCGCCCCGATCTACGGGAAAACGTGGGAAATATGAAAGCTAAAAGGCAGGATCTTGCCGAAGCTATGTATAATACCATTCAGACTAAATTTAATAACCTGCCCGATAGCACCATAGTTTATCCTGCGCACGGTGCCGGTTCGCTCTGCGGAAAAAATCTAAGCAGCGATAGCAGCAGTACTTTAGGAAATGAACGTATGGGAAACTGGGCATTTAAGAAGCAAACTCGTGAGGAGTTTGTTAATACTTTGCTGGACAGTCAGCCTTTTATTCCTTCTTATTTTGGTTATGATGTAGATACTAATAAACGTGGCGCCGAAAATCTGCGGAAATCTATTTCAGATATTCCATTAAAACTGAATGCAGATTTACCACCATCTGAAGCCCTGATAGTAGATATTCGCGATGAAGCGGACTTTAAAAAGGGCCATTTCACTGGTAGTATCAATCTTATGGCAATTTCTGAAACTTCTAAATTCGAAACCTGGTTAGGGGCTATTATTAAACCAGAAGAACAGTATTACCTGGTTTTAAATTCACCTGAAGAAGTCGATTATATTCTGAACCGGGTGGCTAAGATTGGATATGAAAAAAACCTTAAAGGATTATTGACGCTGCCGTACAACACTGGAGAGTCTACAGATATTCTGGATATAAATAAATTTAAAGAACATCCTGAAAATTACACTATTGTAGATATAAGAAATCCTTCAGAAACTTCAGAAGGAAAAATATTTGAAAGTGCCATTTCGAAACCTTTAAACGAATTACGTGAGACTTCAGACTCTATTTCGAAGGAGAAACCTATTGTGGTTCACTGTGCCGGAGGATATAGAAGTGCGGCCGGAAGTAGTATATTGGCTCGCAGGTTTAAAAATGTCAAGGTGTACGACTTAAGTGAAGCGGTTAAGGATTTTCAATAAAAACATCAAAAATTCTGATTATAACACCGGTTTATTGCCGGTGTTTTTTTTTGCTGAAAAAAGAGAGATACCACTCATTTCCCTTTTTGGGAACATGTTCCAAAACAAGGGGTAATTTCTTTTATTAAGGTTTTACCAGGGAAAATGTTATTATCTGTAGTTCCGGTTTATGCTCTGTTAATGTTATTAATTATTCATTAATCTTTTTAATCTTGTATTAATCTTCCAGGGATCTAATTTCTTTAGTTTTAATAATCTTTTTCACTTCTTCAGAAACAACCCGATATGAGAG
>JBAVQO010000035.1:0-12188 GCA_049694135.1 Gillisia sp.
GTGTTGGCACCGGTATGTTCGCGCAAGACCTCAATTCCTTCAAATATGTGGTGGTTCCGAATCAATTCGAGTTCCTAAGAAAACCTAACGAATATCAGGTAAATGCGCTTACGCGATTTCTGTTTGAAAAATATGGTTTTCAGGCATTCATGGAAAAAAAAGAATTGCCGGCTGATTTCAATCAGGATAGGTGCAATGCTTTGTATGCAGATGTGCAGAACAACTCCGGACTGTTCGTAACCCGGTTAAAGGTGGTACTCCAGAATTGCAACGGACAGCAGGTGTTTTCTTCGGAAGAAGGAACGAGCAGGGAAAAAGATTTCAAGAAAGCCTATCATGAAGCTTTACGGGAAGCTTTCAAATCTTTTGAAGATATAAATTATCATTATACAGGAAAAGAAATGGTTTCTGTAGACCCTTCTCCCGAAAAGAAAGAAACCACTTCAGAAAAAATCACAGACCAGGTTCCTGAAGTTGCTGAGGTTAAAGCAGAGAAGCCTAAAGAACAAAAAGTGGAAGAGGCTTCAGAACCTCTTCAAAAATCTATCACTGGCGCGCCCAAAAACGAAGAAAACGAGAGATTTATTTATAATTCCTCTGTGTTTTATTTGAAGAAAGATGGCGATAATTTCAAATTTTTTCAGCAGGGAATGCAGGATCCGTTCGCAGAACTTATTGCCACCAGCAGGGAAGATCAGTTTATTTATTCTTCATTCTCGGGCAAAGGCCTCGCTTATTTTGATGATTATGGAAATCTTGTAGTAGAAATTCCGGGGGAGAATAACACCACAACGGAAACCAGGGTCTATAAATTAAAGGAATAAAAGGCTATTTTAATAGTCGTACTTGTTGTTCCAGCGCTTTTTCAGGAATTCACGTTGCGCGTTTTCTCTTTGATTATTTCCGGGTTTGTAGAAAACGGTATTTTTTATTTCTTCGGGTAAAAATTCCGCTTCCGTAAAATTATTCTCATAGTTATGGGCATACTGATAATTGTCGCCATAGCCCAGATCTTTCATAAGTTTTGTTGGGGCATTTCTAAGGGAAAGAGGAACTGGCAAATTGCCCGTTTGCTTTACCAGGCTCAGGGCCTGTCCTATTGCTTTGTATGAGGCGTTGCTTTTGGGTGAAGTGGCCAGGTAAATGGCACATTGACTCAGAATTATACGAGATTCCGGATATCCTATTGTGGATACTGCCTGGAAGGTATTGTTGGCGATGACCAAAGCGGTGGGATTGGCGTTTCCAATATCTTCGCTGGCCAGGATGAGCAATCTGCGGGCAATGAATTTTACGTCCTCACCACCTTCAATCATTCTGGCTAACCAGTAAACTGCGGCATTGGGATCGCTTCCTCTTATAGATTTAATAAAAGCTGAAATTATATCGTAATGTTGCTCGCCGGTTTTGTCATATAAAACCGTATTTTGCTGCACTTTTTCCAACACCATTTCGTTGGTAATCACAATTTTTCCCTCTTCTGAAGAAACCAGCAACTCGAAAATGTTCAGAAGTTTTCTGGCATCGCCACCGCTTAATCTTAGCAAGGCTTCCGTTTCTTTAAGTTCAATGTCCTTTTTGCTGATTTGGGGATCTTCCCTGATTGCGCGTTTTAAAAGAGCAATAAGTTCATCTTTTCCAAAAGCATTTAAAACATAAACCTGGCAGCGTGAAAGCAAAGCCGAAATAACTTCAAAGCTGGGATTTTCAGTGGTAGCCCCAATGAGGGTCACCCAGCCTTTTTCAACAGCTCCCAATAACGAATCCTGCTGAGATTTACTAAACCGGTGGATCTCATCAATAAACAAAATGGGATTTTTCGTGGTGAACAGTCCGTCGCTTTTTTTAGCTTTTTCTATAACCTCCCGAACATCTTTTACGCCGCTGCTAATGGCACTCAGGGTATAAAAAGGCCTTTCTGTTTCATTGGCAATGATGTTGGCCAGAGTGGTTTTTCCCACACCCGGAGGTCCCCAAAGAATAAGTGAGGGAATGGTGCCGGATTTTATTTGCTTCGTTAAAGCGCCATTTGGGCCAATAAGGTGCTGCTGACTTAAATAATCTGATAATTTTTTGGGGCGGAGCCGTTCTGCTAATGGTTCATTCATTTTGTAAAATTACTAATTTGAGGGGAAGCGAAATAAAACCACTCGTTAAAATATATCGAAGCAAAACGCGAATGACAGAACTTCAGTGTAACGGGATTGGCCGGTTTTTTGTAATATAGTAGTACTTGTGAAATCATCTGTAAACTCCCGCGCCAATCGCGGCTTTAGTTTGGTATTTCTTGATTTAAATTTTTCAGTTTGAAAAAAAAACAACCTTTTGAGTTTTCGCCGGAAATTCTGGTGTATCCACTGCTATTCGTATTAGCTATCTGGATGGTTTTTTGGGTGGAAGTAACTTTTGGTTTCGATTTCAATTATCTGGGCATACGCCCAAGAACTCTTATTGGTCTGCGCGGGATTTTATTCGCGCCCTTTATTCATGCCAATATCAAACATTTATTTAGCAACACGATTCCGCTTTTTGTGCTTTCTATGGCACTTTTCTTTTTTTACCGAAAAATAAGCTGGCAGATCATTATCTTAGGGATGCTTTTCACCGGGCTCATCACCTGGGGCATTGGCAGGCCTGCAGAACATATAGGGGCGAGCGGACTTATTTATGTGATCGCTTCCTTTTTGTTTTTCAAGGGAATTTTTTCGAAATATTACCGTCTTATGGCCCTGTCATTTATTGTAGTTTTTCTGTACGGGGGGCTGGTATGGTTTGTTATGCCCGGTGATCCCACAATCTCCTGGGAAGGCCATCTTTCCGGTTTTATTGTAGGATTGGCTTTTTCCGTCATTTATACTGAAAAGATTGAAAAACCTGTGAAATACGAATGGGAAAAAGAAGAATATGATCCTGAAAATGATGATTTTATGAAGTATTTCGACGAGGAAGGAAATTTTCGGGAAAATATTCCTGAAGATGAGCCTGGATCAAGCGAAGGAGTAGAGGTGAAATATGAATTCCGGGAAAACAAAAACGACAGTTAATTTTTCAGTCGTTGACGCACTATTTCATAAAGAAAAGCACCACAGGCTACCGAAACGTTTAACGAACCAATGGTTCCCAGAAGGGGCAATTTTGCTTTAGAATCTACTATTTTTAATACTCCGTGAGAGACACCCTTTTCTTCATTGCCCATGATTAAAGCTACGGGTTCTGCTAAATCTAGGTCATAAATACTGTCGTCTGTTTTTTCTGTAGCTGCCACCACTTTTATTCCTGAAGATTGCATATAGTAGACGGCATCTTTAATGTGATTTACCTTACAAATAGGAATTTTAAAAACTGCTCCTGCTGATGTTTTTACCGTGTCGGCATTAACAGGGGCTGCTCCTTTGGCGGGAATAATAATGGCATCCACACCGCAACATTCTGCAGTACGTATCATAGCTCCAAAATTGCGTGCATCCGTTACCTGATCCAACAAAAGGAAGAGGGGCGTTTTTTTCTCATTTTTTAGCACTTCTTCAAGCACTTTTTCCATCTCACCGAATTTTACAGGGGAAATTTTAGCTACCACTCCCTGGTGGTTTCCTTTGGCGAGTTTATTTAACTTTTCTACAGGAACATACGATAGGTTAAAATTTTCTTTCGATACGGCTTTTTGTAATTCAATAAACAAGGGTCCGGAAAGCCCTTTTTGAATATATATCTTGTCGATACTTTCGTTGCTCTGGATTGCTTCCAGGACTGCGCGTATTCCAAAAATTGTAGTATTTTCTTCCATAGGGGCAAAGATAGGATTTATTGGGTTGAGCAATAAAAAAAGAGACTATCTTTTAAAATAGTCTCTTTTTAAATTCTGTATTATTCCAGTTAGTTATTATATCCTGGGTTTTGTTCAAGATTTTCATTAGCATCTATTTCCCGCTGCGGAATTGGCAGTACTAACTGGTTCGAATTGTAAGGAAGATCACCCACATCCTGATGCAAACGTTTGGCATCATGGAGGGCAAAACCTTCGAATCCGAGTTCTCTTTTGCGTTCTGCAATAATATCATCTAAAGTTACGCTTTCAAAAGGTGTAGCATCTGCACGATCGCGTAAGGTGTTGATATCTTCTAAAGGAGTAGCTCCCACAACAGTTTCAAGCCTGAAGTTGCCCTCAGCTCTTATTAAGTACATTTCAGCTAAACGGATGAAAGGAACATTGGCAAATTGATTTTGCCATTTTGTAGTGAGAAGTGTACCGTTACCTGCGTAGAAAAACTGGTTCCGTTGATCCAGAGTATCACTGACAAAATAATTGAAATAAGGCGCTTCTACAGTTACATCTCCGGTAAGAGATCTTCCTCCATATTCACGTGTTGCCCAAAATGTTGTCATATCATTCACTCCGTCCTGGGTGGTAATTTGCCATGCAAAAACATCTTCTGTTGAATTGCTTTCATTATTAAAAGCTGAAGGATAATCTGCAGTAAGACTGTAGCCGCTTTTTTCAATAACATCATCGGCTGCATCACGAGCATCTGCATAATTTCCCATTTGAAGATACACTCTGGCTAACAATGCTTCGGCTGCATATTTATCGGCGTAAAAGCCATTGCTTTCCGGAAGTTTATCTATTGCTGAAGTAAGGTCGGATACTACAAAATCGTATACTTCCTGTACTGAATTCCTGCTTGGATATTCAATTTGAGAAGCATCGCTTACTGCATTGGTAACAATTGGCACTCCTAATTGGCTGTTTTGACCTTCTGCCTCATACGGCAATGCAAAAAATCGCACTAAATCAAAATAAACGGCGGCCCGTAAGAATTTTGCTTGTCCCTCCACACTTGCGGCTAAATCGGCATCTTCAAATTTATCTAATCCGGACAGTACCAGATTTACCTGGTTGGAAACCGCGTAGGAGTAAGTCCAGTAATCGCTTATGAAGGCATTTCCGGAAGTTACCAGTTTTCGATTAAACTCGGCAGGCCCCAAATAAGTTCCACGCCAGGCTAATTCTCCGTCGTTTGCCAGTAATTCTGAAGCCAACTGGTAATCACCTGCAAAAATTTCGTTTTGACCGGCAAGATCATAAGCTCCCACCAGAATGTTCTGAATGTTTTCTGCAGAAGATAAAGCCGCCTCAGGAGTAAGGCTTTGTTCTGGTTCTATATTTAAATTATCGCTACAGCTCAGCAGAACTCCACTGAATAGGAGGATGACTGTATATATTTTATATGTTTTCATAGTCATTGATTTAGAATTGGAAATTAACCCCAACAGTTAATGTTTTAGCAGGAGGAGCCGAATAAAACGCTGTTCCCACATTGATATTACTGTTAGCATCTACATCGTAAGTCGATTCCGGATCGTACCCGGTATAGTCTGTAAAGGTCAATAAATTCACCCCTGTGAAATAAACTCTCAACTTATCTATATTTAGAGATTTGCTGAAGTTATCGGGAAGAGTATATCCAAAGGTAAGATTACGCAGCCTTATAAAATCTGCTCCCTGTAAATAACGGGAAGAATTTTGCGTACCATTACCCGCCAAGAATCTTGCCTGAGGTACATTGGTAATATCTCCCGGATTTTGCCATCTGTCTAACTGATCTATAGACTGGTTATCGTAGTAATCGCCATTGGCAGATTGGAATCTACCACCGCCATTATAGATAGAAGCGCCCCATTGTCCCTGAAAAGTAAAGGAAAGATCAAAGTCTTTGTAGTAAAGGTTATTGGTAAAACCTGCAATAACATCAGGGAAAGGACTTCCCATAATCACACGGGTTGCAGAGTTGTAATCGTTGGTGAGGGTTCTGTCTCGTGAACCGTCGGCATTCAATGCGTTCGATACAAACAAGGCATCTCCATTTTGAGGATCTGCCCCTGCAAATTCCACCATATAAAAGGAAGCCAGACTTTCGCCTTCTCTTACTATGTTTTCTCCGGAAATAATATCTCCCCCGGGAAGTTTTGTGACTTCATTTTTGTTATACGAAATATTAAAACTGGAAGACCATCTAAAATCTTCTCCCACGAAGTTTTTGGTATCTAAAACAAATTCAACTCCGGTATTTTTTAATTCTCCTACGTTTCGGGTTAGGTTAGTATATCCGGAAGTAGAAGGAATAGGTTCTGCTAAAATTAAATCTGAAGTTGTTTTGTTATAGTAATCGATCTGACCGGAGATACGGTTTTTGGCGAATCCATAGTCTAAACCAAGGTCATACTGATTTGTAGTTTCCCATTTTAAAGAGGGGTCTCCTAATTGAGTAGGTTCCAAAGCAGGGCGTCCGTTGTATGATGCACCTGCAATTAAGCTGCGGGAAGCAAAATTACCAATTCCTGCATTACCTGTTACTCCCCAGCTTGCTCTCAATTTTAAAAGAGAAAGTACATCACTATCTTTCAGGAAATCTTCATCAGACATAATCCAGGCTCCTGAAACTGCAGGGAAAAGACCATATTGTTCATTTTTACCAAATCTTGAACTTCCGTCGTAACGCAAACTTCCTTTTAATAAATATTTATCCAGGATATTAACATTAGCTCTGGCGAAATATGAAAGGAATGTAAACTGAGTTCTGCTAGAGCCTCCACCTACAATTTCTGCAGCACTATCTACTGTACGTAAATCATCTGATGGAAATCCCTGTCCCTGAACATCCTGTTGTTTTCTTCGGTCGTCTTCAAAAGACATACCGGCAGTGGCTTCCAAATCTATATCTTCAGAAAGGGCAGTAAAGAAATTGAAATAATTGTTCAAAGTATATTTTTCATTTTCAACACTGTTTGCTTCCGCAAAACCACCTACTGATTGAGATTCTGTTAAATGTCCGTCAAAAGTTTCCGCTGTTTGAACATTCAAATCGTATCCCACTTCAGAGCGAAAGCTAAGACTGGGGATTATTTGGTATTGGGCATAAGCATTCGCAATAGTTCTCCAGATATTGGTTTTATACTCCCCATTATATTCCTGATTAAGGAAGTTGTAGTATAGAGTGTTAGGGTTTGGAACTCCATTGTCTAAATAGGGTTTTGTAAACGGCTGTTGAGCAATTGCCTGAAGAGGGGTGGCGAATTGGTTATCGTTAGCTAACCTGGCAATTTGCGTTTTAGAGATACTGGAAGTAACTCCTATTTGGAACTTGTCTGTAACATCGTGATCTACGTTTGCTCTAAAGTTATATCTTTCAAGGTTGTTTCCTCTTATAATCGCGTCGGTTTTGTTGTATCCCGTAGATAAAAAGAACTGAGTTTTTTCAGATCCTCCGGAAGCGCTTACATTCAGGGTTTGTACCGATCCTTTTACCAGGGCAAGATCCTGCCAGTCGGTATTTACAGCTGCATCTTTCCAATCTGCTTCATTTGCAGCAAAATAGTTAAGATCTGCGGCGGCATCTTCAGCGGTGTATCCTACATTCACATAGGCTTCGGTTAAAAGCTCTACGTATTGTTTGGTGTTTAGGAACTTTCTTTTGTGAGTGGCTTCACTCCAGCCGTAAGAAGTATTTAAGGAGATTTTGGTATCTCCGGCTTTTCCTCGTTTAGTAGTAATCAAAACTACCCCATTGGTTCCCCGTGCTCCATAAATGGCAGCAGAAGATGCATCCTTCAAAATTTCAATAGATGCGATATCATCGGGATTTAAACTTACCAGTGGATTGATAGGGGAGTCGTTTATATTTTCGTCGCTGTTGATGATTGGAATTCCATCTACCACGTACAAAGGTTCCTGGCTCGAAGAAATTGTTGAAACTCCACGAACTCTAACCTTGATTCCGGATTCTGCTTTTCCGTTCACCTGGGTTACCTGAACACCGGCTGCTTTGGCAGAGAGCGTACTCTGTACACTGGGAACAGGAATGTCATTAATTTGGCTCGAGGAAACCGATGCTACGTTGTCGGTCAGGTTTCTTTTTGTAGAGGTACCATATCCTACAACCAGCACTTCTCCAAGTTCAGCCGCATTCGTTGCCATGGTAACGTTTATTGTACTTTGATTTCCAACTGGCACTTCCTGGGTTGTATAGCCAATAAAACTAAAAACCAGTACATCATTCTGATTGGCGTGAATGGTGTAATTTCCGTCAAAATCCGTTTGCACACCGTTGGTGGTTCCTTTTACAAGGATGTTTACTCCGGGAAGGGGAAGGTTATTTTCATCTTTTACCGTGCCTTGAATTGTCATGTCCTGAGCAAAGGTAAAAGCTGAAAAAAAGAGAGTAAACAGTGTTAAAAAGACTGTTAATTTTGTTTTCATATTTAAGTTTATTTGAATTAGCCGAAACAAAAATGGCGATAATATAAATATTATGCAAGGTAATTAACCTTAGGCTTCAAATAAATTCATAAATATTTTTAAAAATAGTAGCTTTTTTATTTACCGTGAAAGTGAAAAGTTGTCCTATAAAAAAACTCCGTAGACAAAGATCTACGGAGTTTAAAGATTTTAAGTCTTTTCAAGATTAATCAAATGGGTAAGGAACATCCCACCAAACATGAGATGTGTTTACATCTTCTGCAGGAGTTAATCCCGAAACACCAGTGGCATAATTAGAGCTGTTAAGACCACTTTCTTCAGAAGGATAGTCATAACGTGTTGGAATTTCGCCACTGTTTAAGAAATCGGTTGCGGGAGTAAGATTAGGGAAACCTGTTCTTCTCCATTCTGCCCAGGCATCAAATCCCTGGCCATATAAAGCAACCCACTTTTCTTCTCCAATAACCTGAAGAATTCCTACGCTCGCGGCATCTGCCAATCGAGCAGTTGCATAAGCTTCAGCATCTCCAGAAATGTCTGTACCGTAGTGATAGTCTAAAGTAGCATAAGATTTTTCTATTCCTGTTGTCAGCATTGCTTGTGCATCTTCAGAGGTCCATCCAATAGCACCTGCTTCGGCGCGCATCAAATAGGTGTAGGAGGCAGTAAAGGCTGGAAGGGGAGAAGTAAAGTTTTTGTAATCCCAGAAATAAATTGACATCTGGTTTTTACCAGCTCCGGATTCACCAGCATATCCATAGGGCACTCCTTCTTTTGTAGTGCTTCTCGCATATACAGAAAGACGGCTATCAAAAGTATGATTTGAAGTTGGATTATATTCTGTGTCATCTCCCTGTAAAGCATCTACAAATTCGGCAGAAAGGAAATAGTCTCTGGTTCTATTTCCGGTCCAGGGATTTTGAAAGCTTGCCAAGTTTTGATACTTAAACCAAGGTTCGTCATTCACTTCTTCCAAAACTCCGTTAGGATCAGTTAGTGCTGCATTAAATTCAGTTGCTGCATATCCGGATGGATCAGGAAATTGGTTGGACAGCTGCAAAGACATTTGTAGCAACAGGGAGTTAGCGAATTTTTTCCATTTTGTAATATTTCCATCTAGTAGAATATCACCCGTTGGACCGGCAGCGCTTTCATCCATCATGTCTCTTGCTTCTTTAACCTGAGAAATAAGAGTCTTGTAGATATCTTCTTGTTTGTCGTAAGCCGGAGTTAAATTATCTAATCCTGCAAACCCTTCGCTGAAAGGAACATCTCCATAAGTATCAGTGACTCTCTTCATAACAACGGCTTCCATTATCTTGGCAACACCAATTTGGTTTTCGGGAGCACCCTGATTGTTCAAATCCACACCCTGGTTATCTGGATTCTCTGCATAGGAAATCACCTGTTGCAGATTTTCCAAAATCGTGACGTAATACGCGTACCAGCTTGCTTGGTTTTCAGAATATCGGCTTTCGGTTGTATAAGTAACCTGAGACTGATACTGAACATACAGGGTGGGACGATTTAAATAATCTCTCCCAGTTATGGTTGCATATTCCATAATTGCACCTGCAAGTAACCCCGAAGGATTAGGTTCCATAGTACCGTTGGGGTTGTCGTTAATGTCCCCGAAGTCGGTATTATCACATGAACTAACGCCTAAAGCGATAATCAGGCTTAGTATGACATAATTTATTTTTTTCATTATTTCTTTTATTAAAACGTTAATTTAATGTTCACTCCGAAACTTCTTGTTCCAGGTAATTGTCCGTTTTCTCCATAGGTCTCTGATAATTCGGATGGATCCCATCTGTGATAGTTATCTTTAGAAACAGCAATTAACCATAAGTTTCTTCCTACAGCGCTAATAGATGCACTTTGAAATATTCCATCTACGAGCTTGGAAGGAAGGTTATAGGTTAAACTAACATCTCTAAGTTTAACGTAACTCGCGCCATGAATATAAGGTTCAGCCAGGTAGTTCGCAGATCCCTGAGTAAACCAGGTATGAGCATCAACATAAGTATCTACTGGATTTCCATTGGCATCTACTCCTACAGAGTGAACACCTCCACCATCTGCCACCGCATCACGAACGTTGTTTCCTTTGTCGTTGATGGCGGCAGTTTCTGCTAACAATCCTGAGGATTCTCCCCAGAATTCACTAAGCGAGAAGAAATGACCTCCTTTTTGGAAATCTATAGAAGCGGTTAAGCTAAGATTCTTATAACTAAAAGTGTTTATAAAACCTCCGGTGAAATCAGGAAGTACACTTCCAAAGTACTGACCAGGTTGAATGGTGTAAAGACCGTTGGATTGTAAAACTGGATTTCCATTGGCATCCTTTTTAATTCCAATACCTTGTAACTGACCCCATTCTTCTCCTAAATTCTGTTTCATGGTAACAATACCAAAAGCAGAGGTTCCTCCGGGAGCAGCTGTTTCTTGCAGATCGTTAGGAAGTTTGTTCACAACAGTTCTGTTGTGGGCAAAGTTAAGGACTGTACTCCAGCTGAATCCATCAGGATTTTGGAAGATATCTGCGTTTAAAGTCAATTCGATACCTTTTCTTTCGGTTTCACCAGCGTTGGTAAGGAACGAGTTGTATCCTGTGCCTCGAGGGACACTCAAGCTGATAATCTCATCTTTTCTGGTTTCATCGTAGTATGTAGCACTTAAACCTATGCGGTTTGAAAAGAATTTTAAATCTGCCCCAACTTCAAAAGAAGTATTTAATGCAGGCTTTAAATTTGGATCAACTATAGTAGTTGGAGTATACTGAAGGACGGTGCTCGCTTGATACGGTTTGGCTGCTATATTGTATATCTGATTTATCAATAGTGCACTAACATCCGATCCTACTTGCGCCCATCCTGCTCTTAACTTTCCAAAAGAAAGAACATTACTGTCTAACAATTGCGAGAAGATAAAACTACCACCTATTGAAGGGTAACCATATCCATTTCGGTCCTTAGGCAACGCAGAACTCCAGTCTTTTCTATAGGTAGCATCAAGATATGCCAGGCCTTTGTAGCCTACAGATGCTTTTCCATACAAACTATTAACCTGTTTGTCACTATAATAGGTAACTGGTGTTGGAATTTCTCCGGCGTTTGCAAAATTATAAAGATTTGGAATAATCAAACCTCCAGAAGCTGCATCCGGATCCATTTCAGCAGAAAATTGCTCTAGCCCGTTTCTTCTTACGTTTCCTCCAACAAAGGCACTTACATCGAAATCGCCCCAGTCATTTTGGTACTTTAAGAGAGCACTAAAGTTGTTCTCATATTTTTGCTGCTTGAAAATTCCGAAAGCATTCTGTCTTGGGTTGTAAAGATCTGAAGCAGCGGAATAAGAAATAATGTATGGTCGGTGGAAAGAATAGTTGAAATACTCCTGGTTTCTTGTGGCGGTTGCAGAGAACTGCCAATTGTCATTAAAGTCGTAAGTGGCGTTTAAGCTACCAACCAAAGTATTGTACTCTCTACGTCGTTTATCATTTTCAAACCAGAAATACTGGTTAAACCAGAAAGCAGGTTTTTGATAGCCACCTCCATAAAGGTAGTAATCTGGGCCCCACCAGTTCCAGGATGCTGAATATCCATTAGGCGTAAGAAGGTTTCTCAACTCCCTTAATTTTCCCGTGTCAAGGTTTCTGTTAAACCAGCTGTTAAAGGATCCTGAACCTTGATTGCTATATCCGTTATCGAAATTACCATTAATTTCTGTCTGAGTATAATTAATTGTAGAAGTCAATTTCAGTTTATCTGAAGCATTGAATTCGAAATTTGTGGTAATAAAGTTCTTCTGAAGATCGGAGTAAGGCTGAATCCCTTTTTGATCCAGGTTGGTGTAGGAAATACGACCGCTAAACTTGTCGTCTCCACCACTTACAGAAATAGAGTTCTTTAATGTTACTCCGGTATTATAG